>CAZHHS010000006.1:0-27502 GCA_964532395.1 uncultured Desulfobacterales bacterium
ACATTCCCGTTGATCACGGGATCTGCGACCGGCATCCAGAAACTAATGGCACTGGATTCCGGCCTCCGCCGGGATGACGTGCTGGAGGTGCCGGGATGACGGAATACTTGTCCACTCTATGGTTGAGTTGATATCTTGCGAATTCATTGAAACCGAACTTGGGTTTTGTGGATAACCGCATTACTTTTTGGGTTGAACTGATATTTCCGTATCCGAGGAGAGGACTAAGACATGTTCGAACACATTCTCGTTCCTACCGATTTTTCCGAGGGAAGTGACCGCGCGTTAACCATTGCGTCCAACATCGTTTCAGGCGACAGGGGCGACATCACTCTGGTACATGTGATCGAGACCATTGCGGGTGTAGACTTTGATGAGTTCAAGGCGTTTTACGCCAAGCTGGAACAACGGGCTTGGGACGCCATGCAGGGGCTGATTGCGGCACACCCCGACAGCGCGGTGGAGATTGTCCCGAGACTGGAATACGGGGGTCGGGTGGAGCAGATTTTGAAGTTTGCGGCGGATCACGGGGTGGACCTGATCGTGATGAACTCGCACAAAATCCGCCCCGATGATCCCGTTCATGGCTGGGGGACGATCAGTTACAAGGTCGGCGTGTTATCCCAGTGTCCGGTCATGCTGGTCAAGTAGTCTGACGAAACACTGTTCGGTTACCGGCGTTCCCCACGAAGCACCGTTGCGTTGTTCGGTGAGGGTAAAGCCGACCGATTCATAGAGATGCCGCGCCGGGTGTAATCCCTCAAAGGTCCATAAGTAGATGCGCTGATAGTTCCGGGTCCGACAGAATTCGACGGCTTCATGGAGGAGCCGCCGGCCGAGGCCTTTTCCGCGAAAAAGGTCCGACATGATAAACCATCGCAGATGGGCCCCCCAGTCTTTTCCGTGGCTTCCGTCTATGACAATCGACCCTTCTATGGTTCCTTGGGTCGTCGCCAGCCAAATGCCGTCCCGTGCCGGGTCGTAGCACGTAAGAAATGCCGAAAGTTCGGTGGCCACCTTGGCTTCGAAGTAGAGCCCGAAGTGCCACTCAGCGTGATAATAACGGGCATGAAGTTGGGTAATCCGCCCGATGGCTCCCGGTTGATATCCCCGTTGTATACGGACATCCGCCATTTGATAATTCCTTGAGTCGCTTTCTATATTCCCCGATAACTCGTTGATAGCCTACGATAAAGGCGTGGGATGGTCAAGGGGGCAGCGTGCCTGATCGCGCGGGAGGCGGAGATTATCGGGGTTTGCCACTCGCGCTCGGGGCGGCCGAAAAGGTATGGACGAGGGGGGATTCATCGGGGGGCCAGGTTCCTTTGAGAACGTTGTTTTCTCCGTCAAAGACCAGATAGCTATACTTACCATAGTGAGGGATCTTTCTGGCCACCGCCCGGGCCGGGGGCTGGGCGGGGGCGAGGAACAGACTCACCGTTCGGCCGTCTTGTTGGGGAGGAGAAAAGGCCAGAAAGACGGCGTGGGCCACTGGATCATAGGCCTTTCCCTGCACCATGTGCTCATTGGCGGAAACGGATACACCCGGTGGAAAGGCCGGAAGAGACTCACTGTTTTTAGGACGGCCGATAAAGAGCAGATCCGAGTCCTTCGTCGGTAAGGAACCCAGCTGTTTTTCCGTCACCTGGCGAGCATCGGTTTGGCCCAGACCCCGTAGCAACTCCATTCCTGCACTGCGGAGGGTTTGTGAAATGCCCTGCGCAAATACCACGGTCAGCCGGCGGGAGGCCTTGAGACTGTTGACGGTGGCCGGCACCTCGGTTGGGGAGAGACGGCGGAAAAGGTCCGCGTCGGGGTCTACCACCAACCGCGACGGACGGTGGCGGGTTTGGATTGCGAACGGCGTATGGCCCGAGGACGACGACACCGTCTGGCGGACCCGGCCTCCCGGTGTTTCGACTTCCACGGGGATCGACAGCGAAAAATGCGGTTTTTCCTGCACAATGCGACCCCGGACGGTCCATGCGCTATTTCCGTTTTCCAGCCGGACCGTCTCCAGCCTCAAGACGGGCGCCCCGGCCCGATCGATCCATTGGGCAAAAAAAGGCGCCAGATCCATGTCTCCCGCCTGTCCCATGATGACGGCAAAATCCTTCCAGGAGGCCTTTTGAAACCGTTTTTGGTTGAAGACCGATTTCAGGCCTTCCCAGAACTTTTCGTCTCCCAGACGGCGCCTGACCATATGGAACACCATGGCCCCTTTCCCGTAACCGATTACCCGCGTGGCGGGACTGATCCGGGACATGAACTGCCGGAGCGGAAAGTCCTCGGCGGGGGGGACCAGTTCGGCATAATCCCTCAAGATTTTCAGCCGATACGCCTTGGCCGCTTCAGCCGATTCCCGCTCTTTGTAGAGGTGGTCGGCGACATAGGTGGTCACCCCTTCGGACCAATTGCCCCGTTTGTAATCGACGCGCACACAGTTTCCCCACCAGGAATGGGCGATTTCATGCCCCAAACTCGTTTCGATGATAAAGGGGAGGCGGATGACACGCCTGCCCAGCAGGGTGTAGGAAGGAAATCCATAACCGGTGGGAAAGAAGTTCGCCACCACCGCGAATTTCTCGTACGGATAGGCCCCGATGAGACCTTCATAGAGACGGATGTACTCGGCGGTGGCCTCCAAATAGTCGGCGGCGAGCCCTTGATCTTCCGGCCAGAAATAGGTGTAGACAGGGGTGTCGCCCACCTGTTGTTCGGTGATGACATAAGGACCGGCGGAGAGGGCAAGACCGGCGGAGGGAATCCCAATGTCCCACACCGACACGGAGGACTCCTGGTCGGTCCGCCGGACCCGGCACTTTCCCGCGGTGGCGGCCTGATATCCCGCCGGTGCCCGGGCTTCGAGTGTGAAGGTTGCCTCCCTATGGGGCAGACGGGGATACCACCCGGCGCCACCGAGAAGCAACGTACCTTCCGGAAGGACGGTAGCCGTGACCCCGTAGCTCGGATCTTCCGAATGAACCGGATTGTCGGGTACCGGATCATCGAATACAGCCGAATAGGAAACGATCACCCGCCTTGTTTCGCCGTCGGCTTTTGTCGTGGGGAGAGGAACACAAAGGCGGCCGTCGTGAAAAGAAAAATCAACCCTTTTCCCATCCACGGTCAGTTCCGACACGGTGGCTTGCGAGGCCAGGCGGAAGCACGCACGGTCGTCCTTTCCCGGAATCGTAAAGGTGTCCGTTGCCGTCAGTTGGTGTTTTTCCGGATGCAGGGTCACATTCAGTTGATGATGAACGACCGCCCCACGGGCGAAGGCGCAGACTGGAAAAAGGAAAAGCAGCCCCACGAGCAGGCGGCCGATCACGCCATAAGCGGGGGGTACCCAAGAAAGGTCAACGGGGTTCCGGTCGCTCGGTCTCATCGGCTGCCCTGCATATAGGTGACGGCGTTTTCAAACAGTTTCATGGCCGGCGTGGGGCCGGGAGGCCAGACCTGCCCTTGTCGTTCGGCGCGAACTTTCAGGGCCGTCCAGTCGGGATGGTTGGTCCAATGGTTAAAGGCCTCCGGATGGGGCATGAGACCGAAAATACGACCCGAAGGGTCACAGATTCCTGCAATGTCATCCAGGGATCCATTCGGATTGTCCGGAAATACCCCCTCGGCGGCAACCCCTTTACCGGTGGCGTACCGCACCACGATTTGTCCTTGCCGGTTCAATCGGTCGATCACCTCGTCGGAGGCGATGAATTTGCCTTCACCGTGGCGGATGGGCAGCTCCAGCGCCATTATCCCCTGGGTGAAGACACAGGCCGTTTCCGGGTTTACCGCCAGGTGGACCCAATCGTCACGAAAGTTGCCGCAATCATTCCATGTAAGGGCCACCTGTTTTTTTCCATAGTTTCCCTCAAAACCGGGCAGAAAACCGAGGTTGACCAGGGCCTGAAATCCATTACATATCCCCAGAATCAGCTTGCCGGCATCGATAAACGCCTGGAGACCCTCGGCCAGGTTGTGTTTCAAGCGGGCGGCTTCCAAAACGCCGGCCCCGTGGTCGTCGGCCCAGCTGAAACCGCCGTCCAAGACCAGGATGTCATAATCATCGAGTCGACATTGCTCCCCGATCAGGTCATTGATGTGTACCCGGTGAGGTCGACCACCGACGAGCTCAAAGGCATAGGCGGTCTCGTGGTCGCAATTGAGGCCGTACCCCGTCAAAACCGCCACATGGACCGGAGCACCGCTGGGATCCGGGCTCATACGAGCCCCCCAAAAGTCTGTTTCCACGCCGTTTTGAGATCGAATACGGACAGAGACATAAGGAGATCGCCTTCCTTGCCTTGGATAGAAAGGTTCGGTTTGTCGGAAACGGTTCCGATACAAGCCAAAGGGGCGTCGGCTATGAACGATTCAAAAACCGATGCATCCCGCGAATCGACGGTGACAATAAACCGCCCCGGCGTTTCGGAATAGAGAAGGGTATGGTCTCCCCGGACGTCATGGGCGGGGACTTTGGACAAATCCACGTCCAGCCCGAGTTCACCGGCCATGGAGACCATCGCCAAGTGGACGGCCAAACCGCCCCGGTATATGCCATGACAAGAAGCCACGCACCCGTCCCTGATGGCCCGATGGAGGGCCTGGTAATAGGGCATGTAGGTGGCGGGTCTGACTACGGGAACCCGGCGTCCCACACATCCAAAGTGGGCGTAATATTCGGATCCCCCCAGCTCATTTCGCGTTTCCCCCAGGATGTAGATCAAATCGCCGGGTACCTTGGCATCCATGGTGACACATTGAGTTGCATCTTCCACGACGCTGCTACAGGAAAACTGCAAGGTCGGCAGGGCGGAAACCTTCAGGGTTTCTCCGTAGCGACCGCGCAGACGTCCGTCCACGTACATGCTGTCTTTACCGGAAAGAAGGGGAATGTCGTACGCCCTGCACAGGTCTTTCAATGCCCAGTTGGCCCGTACCAACTGGGCTGCCTTGTATTTGCCGTCCGGGTTGTCTGTGGGGTGATATTGCACACTGGGCCAGCAGAAATTGTCCACGCCGCCGATCTGGTCGGGGTTTCCCCCCACGGCGATGACACGCCGGACGGCCTCGTCGATGGTGCAGGCCACCATGTGGTAGGTGTCGATCTCGGAATAGTTGGGTAGCAGGGCCTGGGCCAACGCCAGCCCCTGAGGCGCCGTTAGTTCCGGCCGAATGACCGCCGCATCGCTGTTCACATCCCTGGACTTGCCCACCAGGGGTTTAATGACGCTGGTGCCCTGCACCTCGTGATCATATTGGCGGGCGATCCATTCTTTGGATGCCACGTTCGGACGGGCCAAGATGGCCAGGATCAGGGCAGCGGCATCCGTTGGGTCTTCCAATACCGGCTCTTGGAGTCCTCTGAGCTCCGGAGATCTCCACTCGGCTTCAAAGGTCCATTGGGGAAACTGGGACGTCAACAAGTCGAGGTCCACATAGGCACAGGTCTCGCCGTTATAGGTGATGTGCAGTTTTCCCGTATCCGTGTATCGACCGATGACCGTGCTTTCCACGGCATGTTTTTGCGACAAGGCCATGAATGATTCCCGGTGTTCCGGTTTGATGGCCACCGTCATTCGTTCCTGAGACTCGGAGACCCAGATCTCCCATTGATCCAGGCCTTCGTACTTGAGGGGCACCTTCTCCAACTCCACCAGGCACCCGTCACTGAATCGGGCCGATTCCCCCACCGAAGACGATAGGCCGCCGCCCCCGTTGTCGGTAATAAAGGTGATCAGCCCTTGGTCACGGGCTTCGAGAAGGAAATCGTGCATCTTTTTTTGTGTGTACGGATCGCCGATTTGCACATGGCCGGCCGGCGTATGGGCGGAAAACCCCTCGGAAGCGGCCGTTACGCCGTGAATGCCGTCTTTGCCCACCCGGCCGCCGCACATGACGATGAGATCTCCCGCAGATGTGGTCTTTTGCTCACAGGGCACGCCGTTAATCCGGGCGGGCATGAGGCCCAAGGCGGTGACGAAGACCAGGCACTTTCCCAGATAGCTCTCGTCAAACCATACCTGGCCGTACGGGGTGGGGATTCCGCTCTTGTTCCCACCGTCTCGCACGCCTTCCACCACCCCGTCAAGGAGCCGTTTGGGATGCAGGCCCGGTTTAAGCGGACCGGCATAATCTCTGGGGCCCACACAATAGCCGTACATGCCGGCAATGAGCTTGGCGCCCTTCCCGGTGCCCATGGGATCCCGGTAGACACCGACGATTCCGGTAATGGCGCCCCCATAAGCCTCCATATTGGAGGGAGAATTGTGGGTTTCCCCCGTAATCACATAGTAATAGTCGTCGTTAAACCGTCCCACCCCGGCGTTGTCCCACAGGACCGATATCACCCAGGGTTTGTGCGCCTTAATCTCCAGCGTGGGGGCCTCGATGCAGGTGGCGAACAGATCGTCCACCTCCGTCTGTTCCCCCGTCTCCAGGTCTCGATATCGAAAAAAGCCCTTAAACGTATTGTGGTTACAGTGATCGCTGCGGGCCTGGGAAATGTATTCGAGTTCGACGTCGGTGGGATCGGAAAGGCCCACGGTCCGACGCCGGGCCATGACGTCTTCCCGAAGATAATAGGCGCGGATGGTGGGAATGTCGTTCGGGTTGAGCGCCAGATTTCGTTCATCACTGACGCGCATCAACGTCTCATCGGTATCGATAGGGATGGGCGTGACCGTGGGAATATGATCGAGTTGGACTTTGGGAACCGTCAGTCCCAGACCCGCCTTCGGGTTCCAGTCCGTGCGGGAAACGCATTTCCACCGTTGAATGGTAGCATTGGCCAGGAGTTCTTTGGCGATTCGTTCCGCGTCGGAGGGGGACAGGTCTTCGGCCTTCAGGCAATATCGCTTGGAGGTATAGATACCCGCGTCCTCGGGGATGGAAATGCCCAGAAAATCCCGCACGGCTTCAACCGCGGTACTGCCGGGATTGTCCCGTACCCCCGGACGATATCCGACCCAGAGGAGCCAATCAAAATCGATATCGAGGGGGGCATAATCGGATATCTGGCTGACGGGATTGGTGAAGATCTCCGTCCGGATGGCCTCCAACTGATCCGGGGTGAGATCAATGTCGATAGTCAGGATATTGACCGTGCGTGCCGAGGTGACTGCGAAGCCGAAATAGTCATTGGCTTTGCGAGAAATACCCGCACCTTCCGCATCGAACAGCTCCGGCTTTAGCGCAATCTCCAGGGAATGTACCATGGATCCTGTCTACCAAAAACCACCGGGGGTGTCAAAAGCTAAGCACCATCCGTTACACCTCTAAAACCGAGTTTTGGCTGCCGATCCGGTTGTCCACGATTTTGCAATTCTGCGGGTCGGCAACCCAGTGGCCGTCAATCAGGTATTTGTACTCGTAGTATCCCGGGTCTAACCGGATGCGCTTGCGCCATGCGGGACGGCCTCGATGGTCTCGAAAATCGAGGGCTTCCGGGATCCACTGGTTGAAGTCTCCGGCCAGCTTTACGTCGGCATCCACGGGAGCGTCTATGGTAAATACCACCGTCTTTTTTTCCCCCGCCGGGTCTTCCCGGTGGTGCACCGGTGGGGAAACGGCGGGCCGTTTTTCCATCGCGGCGTCTTCCCGCCGGAGGACCTCCGAGGTCAGTTGCGCGTAATCGTGATAGGCGTGGCATTGGGTGTCATAGTCGACAATGGGTTTGCCATGGCTGCCGGCTTCCCGGATTCTGGTGCAGGTTCGGATTACCGTGTCGAAACACCGGTCGGAAAAGTGTTCGGTTAACATCTCACGGACCCGCCGAGAAAACCGGGTCCGACGGTCCACATGGGTGGCCAGAATCCCCACACTCAGGCTGTGTTGGGCCTGTTCCTGAAGGATCTGAAGCGTTTCCAGCAGCTTGCTCAGCCCGTGAAGGGAAAAATAACTCGGGTCCACGGGGACGATGACCTCTCGGGCCGCCATCAATCCATTGAATGTGAGTAGCCCGACACTCGGCGGACTGTCGATGAGGAGGTAATCGTAGCGGTGAGAAATCGATTCCAGGCACTGAACCAGCCGCTTTTCCCGGTCCGGCGTGCCGGCCATTGACTGCTCAAAGGCACTCAAAACCACGTCGCTGAAAATACCGTCCAGGTTCTCTGAAACATTCACAATTGCCTCGGAGGCAGGGATTTCTCCAGACAGGACGTCGTATATACTCGGTTCCAACCGGTCTTCCCCTATTCCCAGGCCCAAAGCCACGTGACCTTGCGGATCCAGGTCAATCATCAGGACCCGCCGGTCCCGCTCGGCGAGACACGCGGCCAAGTTTATGGCCGTGGTTGTCTTGCCGCATCCGCCCTTTTGGTTGACTAGCGCAATCCTTCTCATGATGTACCCTCCTCTTGTTTCCGTCGGTGATCAATACGCCGAACCTCAGGCAGGGTCCGGCCCCGGCGCTTCGAAGCGCCGGGAATGCAAGAGATGTGTCCGGACTTGGAAAGCCGGCGAGTGGTAGATGGAACGGAAAATGGAAAGAAATACGTCGGTTCGACTCTCGGGCTACGGCACCCGGACCGTCGATGTGGGACACATAGGGTTACCCGTCGGGGAAGGGCGTTAATGTGCATGTCCGGTGTTGGAGACCCTTGACTTGAAAAAGTGCGTAGATCCAACTTTACATACGCCGCCTCTGGTTACTCGATCATGCTGTCAGGGCAGTACCCAAAGAGCGGATTTGACTATATATACACCCTCTAATGCCAAGAGAACACAAGATATTGGGGAGTGTCAAGAAAAAAATCACAAAAGACTTTGGACGCCGAGATCGGGGAAAATGGCCGTTTATGGATGGAAACTAGCTCAGGTACGCATTGAGAAAGGCTGCCGTGGGGGCGCTGTCGGCCTGAGAGAGAATTTCAGCAGGGGAGCCGGTGGCAACCACCCGGCCGCCGGCCTCACCGCCTCCCGGTCCCAGATCGATGATACAGTCCGCCTCCTTGATGACTTCCATGTTGTGCTCGATGACCGCCACCGTATTGCCTTGATCCACCAACGCCTGAAGGACCGCCATCAGTCTTCGGATATCGGAAAGGTGCAGCCCCGTCGTCGGTTCGTCCAGGATGTAGAGGGTGCGTCCTCTGGCCGTCTTGCTCAACTCCTTGGCCAATTTGATCCGCTGGGCCTCGCCGCCGGACAAGGTGGGACTGGCTTGGCCCAGGCGAAGATATCCCAGGCCGACCGTGGACACGAAATGGACGGGTTTGTAAATTGCAGGTATGGCGGCAAAAAAATCTGCTGCCTCATCGAATGTCAAATCCAAAACCTGGGCCATGTTCTTTCCCTTGTACGTAACTGCCAGGGTCTCTCGATTGAAGCGCTTGCCGCCGCAGGCTTCACAGTGGATGTAGACATCGGGCAAGAAGCTCATGGCGATCTTTAGACTCCCGTGGCCTTTGCAGGAGGCACAGCGCCCTTCGGCCACATTGAAAGAAAAACGGCCTGCCGTGTAGCCGCGTGCCCGGGCCTCGGGGGTGGCCGCGAAAAGTCCCCGGATGCGCGGAAGGACTCCCACGTAGGAACCGGGAACGGAACGGGGTGTCTTGCCGATGGGGCTGTGGTCCACTTCCAGGACCCGCTCTAATGCTTCCCAGCCGATGATTTCCTCGTAGTTATCGGTATTGTTCCCGCTCCGGCCCGACAACCGGTCCCGGAGGCCGTGATACAGGATGTCCATCAGCAGGGTCGATTTTCCCGAACCGGATACCCCGGTCACGCAGACCAGGGCTCCCAGCGGAAGGCGAAGGTCATCGCCTTTCAAGTTGTGCTTCTGCGGTTTGCACACGGTAACGGCCGGCAAATCGGTGTACGGTCTGAACCGGGAGGTAATGTGCGGCGTTCGTCCCTTAAAAGATGCGCCGGTCACCGATCGGGGGGTTTTCTGCAGGACCGACAGGTCCCCGGCGGCCACGACATGACCGCCGTCCTGCCCGGCCCCGGGGCCCAGATCGATGATATGGTCGGCCGCCCGGATGGTTTCTTCGTCGTGTTCGACGACGAGAATGGAATTGCCTCGGTCTCTGAGTTCCTTCAGGGCCCCCAGGAGCATTTTGTGGTCTCTGGCATGCAGACCGATCGTCGGCTCGTCCAGTACATAACATACCCCGGTGAGGTTGGATCCCAGTTGGGCGGCCAGGCGGACCCGTTGGGCCTCGCCGCCCGACAATGTGTCGCCACTGCGACTCAAAGACAAATAGGCGAGTCCCAGTTGTTGAAGAAACGCCAGCCGGGATTGAATTTCCGCCAGTAGGGGCTCGGCAATCGGCCTTTTTTCGGCCGGTAGAGAAAGGTCGGCCAGGATGGCGGCCGTGTCTCCCAAAGGGTGTCGGACCATGTCCCAGATGGTGTAGCCGTCAACCTTCACCGCCAATGCCTCCGCCCGTAACCGGCTTCCGTCGCATTGGGAACAGATCGCTCGCGTCCGGCCGCTCCCGATTTGTCCCAAGCCCTCGCAGGCGGGACATGCGCCATGTTTGGAGTTGAAGGAAAAGCGTCGCGGATCCACCACTTGCAGGCCGACGCCACACAATGGACAGGTCCCGTATTCGCTGAAGATCTCCTCTCCGCCGTCGTCGTCAACGACGATCAAGGTCTTATTCCCTTCGCGAAGGGCCGTTCGGACCACGTCGGCCGTGACCGGTCCGGGGACACGGCCGACCATCACTTCTATGGTATGTTCCTGGTATCGGGTGAGGGCCATATGTTTCTGGAGGCGGGTCATTTGTCCGTCGATGCGGGCCTCTGAAAATCCTTTTCGTCGGGCCCGGGCCAGGAGGTCTTTATGAAACCCCCGTTTGCCCATTACCTTGGGTGCCAAAACCATGGCGGGCCGATTACGATAGCGTTGCTCGATGGACCGAACGATTTGCCCGGGAGTTTGGGCGGCCAGCCGACGACCGCAGCCGGTGCAATGCTGCCGGCCGACCTTACTATAGAGTAGGCGCAGGAAATGATAGATTTCCGTGAGGGTGGCGACGGTGGACCGACGGCTGGCGTGACTCACCCGTTGTTCGATGGCCACAGTGGGGGGGAGGCCCGAGACAATGTCGACCTCCGGCCGCTCCAGGATCTGGACGTATTGTCGGACATAGGGCGTAAGGCTCTCCAAGTACCGTCGCTGGCCTTCGGCAAACAGGATATCAAAGGCCAAGGTCGATTTTCCGGAACCGGATACACCGGTAAGGACCACCAACTGTTCCCGGGGAATGGCCAACCGAATATCCTTGAGGTTGTGTTCCCGGGCTCCGCGTACGGTTATTTCAGACTGCTCGTTACCGGAAAAGGGGGAGGCACTCGGTTCCCGAATCATGGGAGGACCTGTTTCGCCCTTCATTTGGGGAAAGCCCTGTCGCCCCCCGATTGACGACGCCGGGCCGGCGGCGTCCGAACCGGACGGCTCGGGTGCCTCTCGGTATCCGCGGGGGAGGGAAGCGCCGAGATACGTCTTTAGGAACCGACCGGTATGAGACTCACGCACTCGGGCGATTTCCTCCGGGGGGCCTGCAGCGACCACTGTTCCGCCGGCCTCTCCCCCTTCCGGCCCGAGATCGATGATCCAGTCCGCCAGCTTGATGACGTCCATATTGTGTTCGATCATCAGGACGGAGTGGCCCCCTTGGACCAGATCCTGAAGCGCCGCCATAAGCTTTTCAATGTCTTGGAAATGCAGACCCGTCGTAGGCTCGTCGAAGATGAAAAGCCGGGCCGCCCGATCGGTTCCTGCCAGATACCGGGACAGTTTCAACCGTTGGGCCTCGCCGCCGGAAAGGGTGTTTACCGGCTGGCCCAAACGCAGATAGTCGAGTCCCACCCGGGCCAAAGGGGTAAGGGCGGTGAGGATCTTGGGCTGGTCTTGAAAACAGATCAGGGCGTCCGATACGGTCAAGGAAAGGACATCGTCTATATTTTTACCTCGATACCGGATATCCAACACCGCCTTTTTGAACCGTTTTCCCTTACAGTCCGGACACGACACGAAGACATCGGAGAGGAACTGCATCTCCACCCGTTCAAAGCCTTCCCCGCGGCAGGTTTCACATCGTCCGCCGGCGACATTAAAGGAGAAATGACCGGGTCCGAATCCTTTGGCCCGTGCGGCGGCAGTGCCCGCGAAAAGGTTGCGCACCGGATCCATGGCCTTGGTGTAAGTCAGCGCATTGGCCCGTGGGGTGCGGCCGATCGGTTTTTGGTCGACCAGGACCACATCGGAAATGGCATCCAATCCCCGGACGGCGGTATGGCACCCCGCCCGGCCTTGAGGATCCCACTTGGCCCATTTGATGGCCTTGTAGAGGATCTCTTCCGCCAGCGTGGATTTACCGGAACCCGATACACCGGTGAGACAGACCAGACGTCCCAACGGAAGATCTACGTCTATGCCTTTGAGGTTGTGCTCACAGGCCCCTTCGATGCGTATCCATTCTTTGGATCCCTTGCATTCCTTGGAACCGGGGGGACGCCGACGGCCGGGCACGGCGATGGCCCGTTCCCCGGTCAGATATGCCCCGGTCACGCATCCGTGGACTCTGGAAGTCGGGCCGAAGTACATGACAGCGCCTCCCTGGGCGCCCGCTCCCGGTCCCAGATCCAGGAGATAGTCGCCGGCCCGAATGATTTCAGCGTCGTGTTCCACGACGACCAGCGTGTTTTGAAGATCCCTCAAGCCTTTCATGATCCGGATCAGCCGATGGCAATCTCTGGGATGAAGGCCGATGCTGGGTTCGTCCAAAACATACAGGGTATTGACCAGTGAAGACCCCAGCGCAGAGGCCAGGGCCACCCGTTGAACCTCCCCGCCGGAAAGGGTTCGGGACTGACGATCCAACGTCAGATACCCCAGTCCCACATCCCGCAGGTATTGCAGGCGCCCCTGGATTTCACCCAAGACCAGGCGGGCTGCATCGTCGAGGGGGGACAGGTCCAACGCATCAAAAAAGGCCCAGGCCCGATCCACATTCAGTGCATAGAGTTCGCCGATGTTCAGCCCTGCCAGCCGATACAGCCGGGCCTCTTCTTTGAATCGGGTCCCCCGGCACCGGGCACACCGTCGATAGGTTCGGTACCGGGAAAGGAAGACCCGGACATGCATTTTGTATTTTTTCGACTCCAGCCAGTTGAAAAAGCCCCGAACGCCGTAGTAATGGTCCGTCCCCTCGATGATGGATCGACGGTCCTGTTCCGTGAGTTCCTGGAAGGCGACGTCCGTGGGAATTTCCGCTTCATGACAAAAGGCCATCAGGTCTTCGAATTCCCTTCGGTGGTCTTCCCAGTCCCCCCATGGTTTTATCGCCCCTTCTTCCAGAGAGAGTGTGGGGTCCGGAATAATCAGGTCCATGTCCATGTCGATGGTCCGGCCGAATCCCCGGCACGCCTCACAGGCGCCCAGCGGGCTGTTGAAGGAAAAGAGGTTGTGTACCGGCGGGGTGTAGGTGATGTCACAAGGGGCACACTTCAACTGATTGCTGAAAGACCACTTCCGCCACGCCGACTCGGGTTTCTCGGGCGCGGTTTCCATGGCATCGGGGGGGCATGTCCATACGTCCAAGCGGTTTCCTCCGAAACGAAAGGCCTGTTCCAGGGAACTGATGACCCGGCTTCCGGCTTGGGGACGAAGTATCCCTCGGTCCACAACGATGTGACGCCGCTTGGCATCCGTGATTCCCCCGTCCCCGTGGAGGGACCGCACCCGGCCGTGGAGAAAGACCCGATCGAAGCCGAGAAGGGCCAGTGCTTGGGGGTCGAGCGCTGGGTCTTTGGTTTCTGCGGAAAGCGGAAAGGTGACCACAAAACGGGTGCCTTCCGGTAAAGCGGCCAAGGTCCGCCATATGAGCGCCGGGGTTTCCATGCGGACCGGCCGGCCGCATTGCCGGCAATGGAGTTGCCCCAACCGGGCGTAGAGGAGCTTGACATAATCGGTTACCTCGGTCATGGTTCCCACGGTCGACCGGGAGGTGCGCACCGGGGCCTTGCGGTCGATGGCGATGGCCGGCGGAACCCCGTCGATGTCATCCACCTCGGGTCTGTCCATGCGGTCCATGAATTGGCGGGCATAAGGAGAGAAGGTCTCTACATAACGCCGTTGTCCTTCCGCGTACAGGGTGTCGAAGGCCAGCGAGGACTTCCCGGATCCGCTCACCCCGGTGACGACGGTCATCCGATTCAAGGGGATCTCCAGATCCAGGTCCTTCAGGTTGTGTTGACGGGCGCCTCTGATCGAGATGGTTCGATTCATAATCAGTATCCACTATGGTGAAAACCTAATAGGATAGCACAAAGGCGCCGACCCACAACTTTTTTTCAGGTGTACTCTTTCTTTAAGTTCCCGAAAGAGCTTGTCAGGCGAGGGGCGCTTCCTGTAAACACAGCGAGCCGGCCGACACAGGCCGTCACATTGAACCGATCAGACTTAACAAGACAAAAGGAATCATGAGGGCAGGATCGATGACGCATACCCAAACAGGCTTAACCGGCCTGGCGGGGACCGTGGTGCTGGCAGGGGGGCTTTGGTTTTTTTCCTTCGCCGTACCCTGGGGGAATTTCTGGCTGAAGATCTCCCTGTCTGTTACCGTTCTGGCCGGCCTGTCGCTGGGTCGCCGATGGGGAGAGACCCATCTGACATGGCCTGCATGGCAAGACCTGGGATTGGGTCTCCTCTTCGCCGGGTGTCTCTACCTCATTTTTCAGGTGGGACACGCCGTGTCCTCGCTTTTGTTTCCGGGAGCGATGGATCAGGTCGGGCAGGTGTATGCCCGCAGTTATGAAGTCCCCGACTGGGCTGTGGCCGGCCTGGCCCTGTTCGTTACCGGTCCGGGCGAAGAGATCTACTGGCGCGGTTACCTACAGGGACAACTGATGTCCCGCTATGGAAAGACCGGGGGATGGCTCATGGCGACAATTCTGTATGGCGCCGTGCATATCGGATCCTTCAATCCCATGCTGGTGGTGGGGGCTACGGTGGCCGGTGCCTTCTGGGGCGGTATGTTCCTGCGCTACGGGCGGTTGTGGCCGGTGATTCTGTGCCATTCCCTGTGGAGTGCCGCCGTGTTCGGTTTGTTTCCCCTGGTCTAATCGACGACCCATACGCTGCACGCCTTGGCTTGGCGGACAATATAATTGGAAAGACTGCCGAAAAGGAGTTGCCTGGCCTTCGATATTCCCCTCCTGCCCAGGATGACGGATCCGTACCCGCCCGTATCGATTTCCTCCAGGATGTCTTGTTCCACACTCTTCCGGACCACGGCTACCGTGATGGTAATGTCTTCTTTTTTTATTCCCGCCCCCTGTAGCAGGCCGGCGGCGTGCATCAGCAAGGTGCGCCGTTCTTCCCGCCTGGCTTCTACATCTCCGTTTCCCGTGATCAGACTGAAGAGGGTGATCGTTTTCCCCGGGCCGATCATGTGACCGGCATAGGAAGCGGCCTCCAGAGACTGCTGCGAATCATCCATTAGGATCAGGACCCGTTTCCACTTCTCCTCTTTTCGCTTCAATCCCACGCCCAGATCCATTCGTTTGAGCTTGTCCCACCGGGAACAGACTACCGGCTGGTCATTGATGGCCCGCATCAGACAGGTACGACAACCCCGACAGGGAACAATCTCATCCGGTTTGCCGACGGAGACCTTCTTCGGCCACAAGGGATCGCAAAACAGGCTTCTGGCCAATCCAATCAAGTCGCCTTCACCCCGCCGCACGATGCTCTCGGCCAGATCGGGGGTGATGATTCTTCCGGCAACAATAATCGGAACCTCCGTAACGGCCGTCTTGAGTCTTCGTGTCAAGGGCCTCAGATAGCCTTCCTCACGGCATTTGTTCATAATCTCAGGCAAGAAAAACGACTCGTAGGTTCCGGCGGTGGCCGACAAGTAGGCGACGCCGGCCTTTTCCAGTTCCCCGGCAAACACCACCGCTTCGTGAATACCAAATCCGCCGGCCATCCATTCATCCGCCAAAAAGCGATATCCCACGGGAAATTCATCGCCCACGTAAGATCGGACCGTATCCAGGACTTCCAAAGGAAATCGCATCCTGTTTTCCAGGCTGCCACCGTAATCATCGGCCCGACGGTTGGAGCGGGGGGAAAGGAACTGACCCAGCAGATATCCGGTGGCGCCGTGCAGTTCCACCAGATCAAAACCGGCTTGCTTGGCCCGCAGGGCTGCTTGACCATAGGCGGTTTTGACTGAATCGATGTCATCCAAGGTCATACTTTTACGGCATTTCATGATGGCCGACAGAAATTTATTGATCATCCGCATCTGATGACGCTTGGACAATTCCTTGCGCATGCCGCCCAGAGAATCCAATTCGGGGGATATATCCATGCCCATCGGTGATGGGGCGAGCGGATTGGGACCTAAGGCCCAGCGTCCCGCGTGGTTAATCTGCAAGCCCGCAACAGTGCCGGTTGACTTAATCGTTTCCGCCAACCGGGACAAGCCGGGAAGAAAACGGACATCATCCGCCCGGAGCACGCGGGAGGCCATGATGCCGGCTTTTGCGACAACGGCGTTAGCGACCACCACCATGGCCGCACCCCCCAGCCCGACATCGCGGAACCTGTCCATTAGGGTTTGGCTTACCGTACCGTCTTCGTTTGCGTAGCCCCAAAACATGGGCGCCATGGTCAATCGATTCTTGAGAGTCAGGTGGGAAATGGAAAACGGGGTGAATAGCGCAGGGTAAGGAGATTCACCGGGTTCGTATGACCGGATCTCGGGCCGATGCCATGCCTCGTCCGCCACACGCAAGGCGGACCGGACGGCCTCGGAGAGGTCCTTGAATCGGACGCCGACACGATTGAAGAGCATATGGACCGGTTGCACCCAGACGACTTCCGCCTTGGTGGTCAACGTCGTGGCTTGCCCGGCGAAGACCCGAAAGGTGAGGTCCAGTTCCAGCCCGGTTTGGAGGAGATAGTCGACTTCGAAACACATCCCGCCCAGGCTCAGATCTTGAATGGTCCCGTAGAAGGTGGAATGGGGGGAAACACCCCATACCTGTCCCACATAATCCTTTCGGTTATGCCGTCGCTTTTCCGATTCCCGGTCCATCAAGGCAATCCCATTCCTGCAGTTGATGCGCTTGATCCGCCATATAAGACCATGGCCGTCGTCTCCCCGTCGCCGGCCCGTCATCGGGGAACGACACCGTTCGTCCGGAAGGGGGCGCTAAAAGGTCAGGCTGTAGGACACAACGACATCGCGGCCCACGGAAGCTTTTAGTACCGAATGCTGTTTGAGGTAGCGGAGGAAATCCTTTTCCTGGTTTTTGTTGTATTTGTGGGCGCAATTGACGGCACTATAAATGTTTCCCGAATAGAGGCCCAGTTCAAAGAAGGTGAGGATCCCGCCCAATACCTCGTGGTCGTTTTCAAACGACTCGTACGCCGCCCAGATCATGGCCCCGTTCAATGCAAAGGCTATCAGCGCATCCCGGTGTCTGCCACAATAGAGATGACCCGCCCCCGGCAGGATGGCCAGACATCCCGCCACCTTGGGGTTCTTGGCCCGCAAGGCCCCGTGTTTATTTATTTCCTCGGAGAGCTGTTTAAGGCGGTATTTATGCCGATTGGACGGGCTGATGCCGTCGAAGTGCTTTTGGGCCCTTTCCCACGCTTTCAATTCGAGATGGAGCCACCCCTGACGATACAAGACCTCGTCTATCACGTTCCTGTCTTCTACGCGATCCTTGAGTGTTTCCAGGGTGGAAATCGCCTTTTCCGGCCGGCCTAACCGTTTATGGGCTTCGGCCATGCCGTAGTAGGCCTTGATGCGGAAGTCCCCGTGCGTATAGACATCAGCCAGCCGTTGAAATGCCGCCAGTGCCTGCTGGTATCGATTTCCCTTTAGATAAGACTCTCCGATCCGGTGCAGGGCCCGGTCCGATCGAGGATCTTGGGGAAAAAAGTGCAGGAAGCGTTCATATTCGCCGATGGCTCGATAATATTCTTCCCGCTCATAATAGCTTTCCGCAAAGGCAAACTGCTCGTCGGCCCTGATAGTTACCGCTTCTTGTCCGTAGGCGCAAGTAAGCCCAAGGCTAAGTCCCCAACCGAGCACCAGCGCTACTACTGCGAGTCTTTTTATCATTTGTGCCACCAAAAGTCGTTATTCGCCACCGGATCGTAACATTTGATCCCGTCGTCCAATACGATCTTTGGGCAAGACCGTAATTCGTCCCGGCCACAGCGATACAACCGATCCCAGGTCATGGCCAGGCCGAGGAAAAAGCCGTGTTCTTCAAAACACTGTAAGCCATACTGGGAGCATGACGGGTACATGGGGCAATGGCGTCCGTCGATTGGGGAAATATAGGCCCGAAAGAACTTCACCAGGAAAACTCCGGGGTTTAACCCATCGGTGAGGGGCTGGGGCCGGCTGGTTGCTGGTTTGCCCCATTTCCAGGGACCGTTCATTCCGTCGCCCCCGGCCCGGGTGGCCCCTACTAAGAGTAGGCAAACACAAAAGATTCCCACCATCCCGCTGTGACGGACCCTGTGTGCCTGAAATGCCATGTGTCCCTTCCGCTCCCTCAACAGGTTGCCCGTGTTGGTTTGGACCGTCTTGTTGCCGGCAAACCATATACCTTTTGCCGACTAAACTCAAGCGTCGGGTCGATTTGAAAGGGAGACTCTTGTTGACTTTTCTTTCATTATGGGTATCCTGACAGATGAGGTTGGCACAGTTTTTGACCCCTAGTTCGTGTTCCCGGTAAGGTGTCCAGAAAAAGCGGACAAGTCGGGAAAAGGATCCCATGTATGGAACAACTCAAGCCGATTAACGTCGCCATTGTCGGTGGCGGGCCTGGGTGTAAGGCCATTACGGACATGATCTTTGCGGAGCGGCTCAGCCAGCTGCGAATGCGGCTGATCGGCGTGGCCTGTCGGAACCCGGAAGCCGTCGGGTATCGGTATGCCCAGGAGCGGGGTGTTTATACGACCAAGGACTATCGTGATTTGTTCAAGCTCAAGGATTTGAACATGATCATCGAGCTTACCGGACGGGAACACGTGGCCAACGAGATTCTGGAAAACAAACCCGAACATATCCGTCTCCTTGATCATGTCGCCGCCCGGTTGTTCTGGGACGTGTTTCAAATCGAAGAAGAAATGATCACGGAGCGAAAACGGGCGGAAAAGGCGCTCACGGAGGCCCGTGACGAACTGGAGGAGCGGGTTAAGGAACGGACGGCCAAGTTGGCCAAGATGACGGATCAGCTCAAGCTGGAACTCACCGAGCGGAAAAAGGCCGAAGGGGCCCTTCGAAAAAGCGAAGAAGCGTTGAGAACCATAAACGTGGAATTGGCCCGAGGGCTGTCGGAGGTGTTCGGGGCGCTCAATGAGATATCTCTTGGAAATCCAGAGGTTAGAATAGATGAAGCCTCAAAGATCGATCTCATCGGCAAGTTGAAACAGATCGTGAATCTGACGGCGAGAGACTTGGGAGAGATCGTGGACCTGTCTCATGAATTCGCTATGGGGCTGGCCGAACACTTCGATGTGTTGCACCGGGTGACCGGCGGTGATCTGACGGCGCGGGTCATGGGTCCGTCTCAGATCGAATTGCTAGAATCTCTCAAGAAGATGACCAACGGGATGATCGAAAGTGTTTCCAACGAGATTACGGAGCGGAAGCGCGTTGAGGTAATGCTGGAGCAAATGTTTCAGTCCGTCAAAAAGGGTCATGATGACCTGTTGTCGATTCTGAACATGCTGCGTTTGGGTATCGCCACCGTCGACCGAGACGGCCGCATCTCGTTTTTGAATCAGACGGCCCAGCAACTCATGGAAAAGAGCCAAATGGAGGTCCTTGGAAAGCACTGGAAGGACCTGTTTTCCTTCAATGAGCGGGACATGGCTCAAATGGAAAATATGTTGAAAAATCCATCCAGGAAGCGGCCGAAGTTACAGGCCCAGGTCAATTTCCATGAAGACCGAAACTACTGGATGGACATCGAGGTCAGAGAGGACCCGCGGAATCCCCAAAAAGAGATCCTGTTTCTCTACGATATGTCGGAAATATATGACCTGCGGCGGATGCTGGAAGACAAGGTGCGGTTTCACGACCTGGTCGGCAAGACCAAAGCCATGCAGGATATCTACCAACAGATCCGAGAGGCCTCCAAGGTGGATTGGACGGTGCTCATCGAGGGACAGACGGGAACCGGGAAAGAACTGGTGGCCCGAGCTATCCATTTTTCGAGTCACCGCAAGGACAAACCCTTTATTGCCGTCAATTGTGCCGGATTGAACGATTCGCTGTTGACCAGCGAATTGTTCGGTCACAAGCGCGGAGCCTTTACCGGCGCCGTGGAGGACCATAAAGGGTTTTTCGAGATGGCCAACGGGGGTACCCTTCTGTTGGACGAAATCGGTGACATCTCTCGAAACATGCAGACCAGTCTGCTTCGGGTGCTGGAAGAAAAGAAAATCACCCGACTGGGGGAATCGGAACCCAGGAAGATCGATGTGAGGGTGTTGGCCTCGACACATCGCGATCTGACCCATGAAGCGGAAGCCGGGCGGTTTCGGCCGGACTTGCTCTATCGCATACGGGTGGCCCGGATCAAACTGCCACCGCTGCGGGAGCGACGGGAGGACATTCCCTTGCTGGTCGAGTCATTTCTGAGCCAGAGCCGGGCGGCTACCGGAAAAGCGGTGAAGCATGTGAGCAGTGAGGCGATGCGGATTCTGCTGGGATACGCCTGGCCCGGAAATGTCCGTGAGCTCAAAAGTGCCGTGGATTTCGCCACGCTTCATTGTAAGCCTTCGGTGATCACGGCCGAGGACCTGCCGCCGGAAATCATCCACGCCACCCATCCCCAGGCCGGTGGGGCCTCTCATAGGAATGAAAAACAAAGAATTGTTGAGGCGTTGGAGGCGGCCGACGGGAACCGTACGGTCGCCGCCCGAGAACTCGGCATGAGCCGAGCCACCTTGTATCGGCGCCTGGCCCACCTGGATATCAACTCCTGAAGAAGTCGTTTCACCAAAGAAACAGGCGAGACACTTGAGACACAACAATGAGACAACTTTTGTCTCATTTTTGTTTCTCCCTTCGGTTGGCTGTATGCAACCATCAAAAGCCTTCCTTGAAAATCGCCTACTTACCGTTCCCTTGGCTGTTGGCACTCTATTTGCTCTTACAAAGAATCGCCCGAAGATGGTTTTTCTCAGTAACCCGGCGGGAAGGCCCAACGGCGGACTTCCCTCAAACATACATAATAACAGATAGTTGAGGCGTGGCACGGTCGAGACGTATACCGGCAGGGGATGTTTCCGTGTTGCCGGAGTGCCACGGTAATGACCCATGGCATCGATAGATCTGGATAAACAGGCAGCGGTTATGGAAGATAAACGGGTATTGATTGTCGAAAATTCTCCCACCATGCGGGGATACCTGAGTGACATGGTGAAGACCATCGGGTTGGAGTCGGACTCGGTGGACGGAAAGGGGGGCCAGTCCTATCTGGACCGACAGGCGCCGGATCTGCTTTTATTCGGTTCCAGTGTTGCGGAACGGGACCGGAGCCGACTGACTGAAATGGCCAGCCGTGGGGATAAACATTTGCCGATATTGTTCATCAAAAACAGGCGAGAGACCCGTCAGGATGAGAAACTTCCCGACACGGTATGCGAACTGTTGCACAATTTCCAGCCGCCCGAGTTGAGAGAGGCCATCGAGAGTCTGATTGTGCGGATTCGCACGCCCCGCCTGAAGGCGCTGGACAAGGCCATTGTGGGACGTACCCCCTCGACCCTTCGGATGAAGCAACACATATTGCGTTTGGCCGATTCCGATTTGACCGTTCTGATTACCGGCGAAAGTGGCACCGGCAAGGAATTGGTGGCTCAGGCCGTCCATCAGTTTTCTCCCCGGAGCAACAACCCGTTCGTGAAGGTGAACAGTGCCTGTGTTCCCCATCACCTGTTTGAAAGCGAACTCTTCGGGTTTGAAAAGGGCGCTTTTACAGGCGCGCTGAAGAAAAAACCGGGCAAGTTCGAATTGGCCCGGCGGGGGACCTTCTTTTTGGATGAAATCGGAGAGATCCCTTTGTCCATGCAGGCCAAGCTGTTGCAGGTCCTGGAAGATCACGAGGTCTCGCCATTGGGGAGCACGGTGAACAGACGGATCGACGCCCGCGTGGTGGCGGCCACGAACGCTAACCTCAATCAATTGATATTCAAGCAGAAGTTTCGATCGGACCTCTATTACCGATTGAGTGTGGCCACGATAAGCGTGCCCCCGCTACGGGAGCGCAAGGCGGATATCCCGGCGCTGTGTGAGTATTTCTTGGATAAATATACGACCCATTACGGTAAGGAATGCTGGTCTCTTTCCGAGGAGACGCTCCAGGAGTTCAACCGGCATGATTGGCCCGGAAACATCCGTGAGCTGGAAAATGCCGTCCGATATATGGTCGCCGTCGGCAAAGAAGCCCTGCCTACCCGGCGGGAGCCCCGCCCCCGGATGACCGGCGCTTCGCTGAAAGACGCCTCCCGGAAAGCCGTTCAGCAGGCGGAGAGACAGGCCATTACCGAAGCGCTTTCTTTGACCAATTGGAACCGGAAAAAGGCGGCGGCCTTATTGCGGACCAGCTACCGAACGATACTCAACAAGATGAAGGAATACGAAATTCGCGAAGCGAGGCCGGATACGGCTTGCTGCTAAGCAGCAATGGGCGAGCAAGATGATCCAAACCCATAATGTCTATATGACTATGTGAGGACAAAAGGCAACGTCAATAGCAAGGTCAATAAAAGGGTGAAGGCATATGGAGAAGACACTGTTTTCTACGACGGAAATGGCTGCTTGGCTGGGAGTGTTTCATACCACGGCCAGGCGCTGGATCGAACAAGGAAAAATCAAGGGCATACGGGTGGGAAGGAACTATAAAATTCCCATTGAGGAAGCTGTCCGGGTGCTGAACCATTACGAGATCCCTTTACCCGAATGCCTTCAGCGCTATGAGGCGAATAACGGGAACAGCACGAAACGGTTTCAGTTTTTTGCCCAAAAGGGTATGAACTCCTCCATCTTGAAGAAGCTGTTGGTGGTGGAGGAAATCGAGGACCCGGCGCTGGCCTGCACCCCAAAGGCGGTTTTGGGTGCTAATCGGGCGTTGTGTGACTTTTTGGGATACAGTCAGTTGGGCCTTATCGGGGTGGATGTGGCATCGGTAATGGACAAGAGCGCTGTAGACCGGCTGGTGGGGCTGGCTGACACCCGGCCGGGCAAGCCGTCACAGGGGGCAATCGATTATGAAGCCGACCTGATCGGGCAGGATGGCGATATGAAGCGGAGCCGAATCACCGTAGGGTCTTTGGATCACATGAAGGGGGTTTTTCTCCTGGTGGTTAAACCGATCAAGGGCGATTGGGTCTGACGGTGACGGGTAGGCAAGATCGACTTTTGACCGACTTCGCCACGTAACAAGTCGGGAAAGGGGAGAAGGTGATTTCACCTTCTCCCCTTTTGTGTTATATCCAATGATGTTCCCGAAACCGTCATCCGTTTTACATGACGAGGCATCCGTACCGCAGGTGTTGATTCCCATGACCGACAACGTCGATCGATTCCATCGGTCTATGACGTATCTTCGAATCTCGGTGACCGACCGTTGTAATCTGCGTTGCGTCTATTGCCGGGCGGTGAAGTCCTTTACCCCGCTCAAACACACAGATATCTTAAGTTATGAAGAATGTCTGAAGGCGATTACCGCCGCCACCCCGCTGGGGATCAAAAAGGTCCGGCTTACCGGGGGTGAACCCTTGTTTCGGCGGGGGTTCACGGGTTTTGTCTCTTCGGTTTGCCGTATCCCGGCACTCGAAGATGTGGCTGTGACCACCAACGGGGTCTTTTTGAAAAAAATGGCGGCACCCTTATATGAGGCCGGCTTACGCCGTATCAACGTAAGTCTGGACACCTTGCTGCGTAGCCGTTATATTGAAATCACCGGGCGGGATCATTTTGACGACGTCTGGGAAGGGCTTCAGGCGGCGGAAGCCGTAGGATTCGCTCCCATCAAATTGAACGTCGTGGTCATGAGGGGCGTCAATGTCGACGAAGTGGCCCGGTTTGCCGAACTCTCATTCGAACGGTCCTATCATATCCGGTTTATAGAGTGCATGCCCTTTGATCGTACGAGCCGGTGGTTTGCTGAACGGTATGTGCCGTCCGAACGGATTCGGGCATTACTGGAAAGCCGGGGTTCCTTGAAGCCGGTGGGCCGATCGGATATGGACGGGCCGGCTGAGCGGTTCCGGTATGAAGGGGCGAAGGGGGAAATCGGCCTGATCTCGCCGATCAGCCATCATATGTGTTCATCCTGTAACCGCTTGCGGCTCACGGCAGACGGGCGCCTTCGCCCCTGCCTTTTTTCCAATGTAGAGGTGAACATAAAAAGAGCGATACGAAAAGGCGCCTCTCAAGCAGAACTTCAGGCCCTTTTCCGAGCGGCCATTCATGCCAAACCGAAGGGACACCGCTTGGGTGTGGATGGTGGGTTTGAATCAGACAGATGTATGTCAGCTATAGGAGGATAGCGTGCTTATGGAATGTCCGACATGTCACGGCGAATTACCTTCTCAGGAATGTCCGGAGTGTATGGAGAAAACACCTGCCTTCGGCCGGTTCTGTTGCTGGTGCGGCGGCAGACTGCCCGAGAGACCCCAGGAGGAGGACCTCGATACCGGTCCGGATGACTTTTCGGATCGAATCCTGTGCAGTGACGGGAGTTGTATCGGGGTGATCAATAAAAACGGCGTGTGCAGTGAGTGCGGAAAGCCGTATGTGAAAAACGGGGAGACCGAGTGAGGACTCTGTGGGGGAGATGTCATGTTTGAACTCAAGATTATAACGGACTTTTCCGCCGCCCATCAGCTGAGGGAGTTCAAAGGCGACTGTGAGCGCTTACATGGTCACAACTGGAAAATTGAGGTCTATGTGATGGGCCGAAAAGTCGACCACGCCGGGTTGGTCGTCGATTTCAAGGTGCTCAAGACTCAGGTCAAAGAAATCCTCAAAGAGCTGGACCACCGGTTTTTGAATGACGTCCCGGCCTTTCGGGACCAAAATCCGTCTTCGGAAAATATCGCCAAGTACATTGCCGAGCAACTCGATCCGCGGTTGAAAGACACCGGTGTGTCCGTCAGTCGGGTGACCGCCTGGGAATCCGACGATGCCTGCGCTACCTATTATCCCCAACGGGCGGCCTAGTGTCATGTCCTGGAAATGTACGAAAGCGAGAAAAAGGTCAGCGCTCGACCTGCCGGTTCTGACAGAGCTCTTTCAGAATCCGTCGGGTTTCCCGGGCGACCGACAGGCGGGCCATATCTTCGAATGTTACCCATCGGGCGTCGGCGGCATCATCCCCGGCCATCAGGTCTCCTCCCCGGTATTCAGCGAGAACATCGACGATGACGTAATGAAATAGAACAGCCCCCTCGGGATCGCGCTCGATGAGATCGAAAGAATAGACGGGGGGCCCGGCTTCGACAACGATTCCCGTTTCTTCAAAAACCTCTCTTTGTGCCGCCTCCCGGAGGGTTTCCCCCAGCCGAATACGTCCCCCCGGGATTGCCCACAAGCCTTTTCCGGGAGGCCGACGCCGCCTTACCAGGAGGACCCGGCCCTCATGCCGGACAATCGCGCCGACGGCCGGCACGGGATTGTGTGGGGAATCAGGCATGGTTACATTGCCAAACGTCTTATGCCGCCAAAATCCGGAGTTGATGGCAGACGAGCAACCGTATACGGAAAGCGGCTGAAAGAAATTGACCTGGCAGCATGGATCACGGTATTGTTCAGCGGTACGGCCACCATGTCCCTCGGCGAACCTGGTCTTTACGTGGTTCTTCCCATTCATGGTATGATACCCGAAACGTTGCCCTTTTCAAGGAAGATGTTGATGGCCGTCACGTGGAAGGGATCAGGCCGGTGGATGGATATCAAAGAAAAGGAAAACGACAGACGGAATAGACGTCAATGGATGTCCCTGCTTTGAAAACGCTCCTGGAGTCGGTTGCCTCCGGTGATGTGGCCGTCGAGGAAGCGGTCGACCTCCTGAAACGGCTCCCCTACGAAAACCTGAGCTACGCCCATGTGGATCATCACCGACCGCTAAGGAAAGGCTTCCCGGAAGTAATTTTCGGGGAGGGAAAGACGGCGGACCAGATTCTGGGTATCACCCGGGCGATGGTTTCCCACGGAGATACCGTGATGGTTACACGAATCTCTCCTGAAAAGGCCGCGCGTTTAACGTCCGAATATCCGAAGGCCGCCTATCACGAAACCGCCCGTATATGGGTCCACGAAAAGGCGGGTGCAGGAAAAAGCCGAATCGGAGGCATTCTGGTGATTGCGGCGGGGACGTCGGACATGCCGGTTGCTGAAGAGGCGGTGGTTACCGCACGGACTATGGGGCACCATGTGGACACCCTCTATGATGTCGGTGTTTCAGGAATCCATCGCCTGTTGAACTACGCATCCCTTCTGGCCAAAGCGCAGGTCTTCGTGGTGGTTGCGGGCATGGAAGGCACATTGCCCAGTGTGGTCGGCGGGCTGGTGGACAAGCCGGTGGTCGCCGTTCCTACCAGTGTGGGGTATGGTGCCAGCTTCGGTGGGATTACGGCCTTGCTGGCCATGCTCAACAGCTGTGCATCGAATGTGTCGGTCGTCAATATCGACAATGGGTTCGGGGGCGGATATGTGGCCGCATTGATCAACGGACTGGCCTGCCGAGAAAGGAACGCCGGGGAGTAGTCGAGGCCTCTTGGATCCTGAGATTACCCGCAAGTCGGTTCACTTGAAGGTCCGCCTTTCCGGCGGGGATTTTTTACGGCACGCCGAGCAACCAGGTGACCGCCGCAGCCAGATCGTCGGCCACATGGTCCGGTTTTATGCCCGTTTTCCGGCAGAGCTGTTCCGTTTCCCTCCCGTGCCCGGTGCGAACCAGGATCCGGGTGCCGCAGCCCGCGTTTCGGGCGCATTCCAAGTCCTTCAGGCTGTCTCCGATCATGCATGTTTCCGACAGGGTGAGTCCGAAATCGCTTTGGGCCTGCCGGATGAGTCCGGGCTGGGGCTTGCGACAGGTGCAGCCGTCTTCAGGTCGGTGGGGACAGTAGTATATCGCCGTTATCGCTCCGCCGTGGGCCTTCACCATGGTGGTCATGTTGTCGTGGATGGTTTCCAGTCCGGACGGGGTGACCATGCGGCGGTTGATCACCGACTGATTGGTAATCACGAAGACCGCATATCCGTGATCGGTCAACCGCTTGAGCGCCGCCACGCTTCCCGGAATCGGGCGAAATTCGGACCACTCTTTGACGTAGTCCGCCCGATCCTCATTGATGACCCCGTCTCTGTCCACAAACACCACCTTCATATACGGGATCCTTCCTTGTGGAAGAGGGCTTCCAACGAACTTAGCCAAACGTGATCGACTTTTTGAAAACGTGACAGGTTCGGGACGGTTTCAGATTTCAATGGGG
>CAZHHS010000007.1:0-26741 GCA_964532395.1 uncultured Desulfobacterales bacterium
TCAACGAAATTCCTTCCCGCACCTTCCTGCGTATGGCGGCTGTAGACTCCCGTGTTGGAGGCAGTCGGGTTAAAATAGCGGTGCGAAACTTGAGCCAGACCTTTTTAAATGGGAAGCTAATCGTCGAAGTCGCCCCCAGGGCCCTTGTCTTTGGAAAGGGACATGCCTCGTTGCCTGATCTTTTCTTCGGTCCATTCTTCGGCGGGTTCGATTCGATCCACCTTGGGACCCGGATCGAAGCCCTCTGCTTGAAGAATACGGCCAATGGCCACATCCGCTGTGTCCTTGGCATTAAACACGTTGACCAGCATCCCGTACACGAAGTCTTCCACCCGGCGGACCATCCGTTCTCGGACTGCATTTTCCTGTCCCAGGAGCTTGTTTTCAAACGGCAGGTTTAGTTTCTTGTAGTCTCCTTTTTTCCACCCCCGTTCGTTTGCATAGGCAACCATTTCTTGCCACATCTGCTCGGTAACGCCTTCCCCTTCCACCTTTATGAAGTTGCCGTCCTCGTCGAGACTGGCGTTTCCATAGTCATTGACCTCAAGGCCCCAGGACAGCATCTGCAACGCTGTAGCCACATTGGCTTTGGTGGTCCGGGTCTTTTCTGCGATCTCTCGGAGTCGATCCGAACTGTTTCCTGAAGTTCCGTGCTGCGCACCTGATACCGCATACTTTTCGATGGCTTCGTGGATCTGCCGGGTTAACTCGACCTGAATGCCCTTGTCGCTGGCTTCAATTCCATGGGTCGTTCCATTGTTTAAGGCAATCCAGTTGGGGTGAATACCGTTGGCGTTTAGCCCTTGAATCAAGAATGTCGCCTCTTCCGGGGTGGAAAGGCCTTCTTTTCCCTTTATTTCGCCTACCTCTGTTTCCAGACCCGCCCACTTAGGAATAGACGGGTTCAGTTCGATGCTTGCAAGCAAATTGGCGTCATCCGGTAGGTGGGAAGCATCTACGGCAATAGACGTCATCCCCGCCTCGAACAAGGTGGGAATTTCCACCTTGGCAGGCCCGATATCGGCTTCCTTCTTGATTCCGTAGTGATCGGCATGAATGGCCACGGGGATGGTAATACCCATTTCGTTACAGAAGGCGTCAACCATTCGGGCAATATTCCAGTAATTCACCGCACAATACGGGCTTGCCCCGCCTTCTGAACGAGCGATTTCCATGATCAGACAGGCATTCGCCTTCTGAGCGGCTCGCAAAGCACCTCGAATGACGAATGAATTACGGCCGTTTGCCGCCATGGCAATCGCCTTTCCTTTTTCAATCATGGCCAAATCGATGAATTTGCCGCTCACAATCAGCGCCTTCGAATTGGGAAAAAGATAGGCGATGTTGGGTGGACGGCCTATCTCGAGCGCTCTTTGAAAGTCAGCCGAATAACCTACCTTTTGTGTCACCATAACCAAACCTCCTTTTTCAGTCCCACATCACAGGGTACACTCGCAACAAGTCAGACGGTTTCCAACAAAGCCGACATCCAGCTTCCAACGAATCTTAACAGACTCAAACCGACTTCTTGGACATATTCTTTTTCGAGCTGCCCATTTTCGTTATCTCTGACACCTTCTTTTCCATGATTAACACCTTGTCAACCACCATCTCAAGGTATTTTTTGTTGGGATCATTGTCACGCATATTCTTGCTGATTCTCCGCGCAAATCCGCCCACCGCAGTCAACGGATTCCGCAGTTCGTGGGCCACCGTATTGGCCATCTGTCCCAAGGCGGCAAGCCTTTCGGCCTCCACCAGTTGCCGATTCTTGTTCTTAAGTTCCTCGGTCCGTTCCCGGACCTTTTCTTCAAGTTCCAAGTTAAAGGCTTCCAACTCGTCGTGGGCCTTCCGCAACGCCTCTTCGGCTTCCTTTCGTTCTGTAACATCCTGGACCAAACCATCGTAGGACAGGAGCCGACCATGGCTGTCATAGTTTAAAACCAACGTACTCTTGGCCCACCGGGTCACACCGTCCTTGCGTATGATTCGATGTTCCAAAGGAGGTGCCTTGGCGCCCGACAACGCTTGTTCGGCCTGTTCTTCAACCGCCTGTCGGTCATCGGGATGCACCATCTGAATCCACAGATAGGAATTGTTTTGAAAGTCTTCGGCCGTATACCCGGTGACTGCCGCACAGGCCGGGCCGTGAATCGTTTCCACCGCTTTGCCGTCTTGCACCAAGACGGTATAAATATAGTCCGTAATGGCCTCGGTAATGCGCCGGTAGCGGTCTTTATTTTCCCGCAATTCCGCTTCCGCCCGCTTCCGCTGGGTAATGTCCATGGCGGTAAAGGTAATCCAGTCTTTCATATCATCCATTTGGATGGGTGTAGAACTCAAAAGCACATCGATGATCGTGCCGTCCTTACGCTTCCAGCAGGTTTCGATAGTCCCAATCCCGTGCTTATTGATCTGTGCATATTTTTCCTTCCCCACCCGCGCGTATTCCTCCGGTGTGGGATAGAGCATCTCGGCCTTTTGTCCCAACAGTTCGTCCTCGCTGTATCCGGTCATCTCACAGATACGCTCATTGATCCGTTTGAAAATCCGATCGCTAACCAAACCGATGCCTGTGGGAGCGGCCTTGAAAAGGCTGTCCAACGTTGCATCCCTTTTACAAAGCGTTTCTTCCACCCGTTTTCGCTTGGTGATATCCAGGGCGAGAGACATGGCCCCGATGACATTGCCGGCCTGGTCATGGAGTAGGGAGTTATTCCATTCGCAGACGATGATCTTACCGCTCTTGGTCAGATTTTCATTTATGGAGTGATTGGGGAGTTTGCCGTTGACCAGGCCAGCGACCACATCCTCCACATGGCCTTTTTCCGAGTGCGGAATTAAAAAAGAAAAGAAGTTGCGTCCCAGAGCCTCTTCCTTAGTCCAACCGAAGAGCTCCTCCGCCTTTTTGTTCCAATCAGTCACGCGGGTCTGTAGGTCCCAGATGACAAATGCCAGCGGTGCCGTATCATAAAGATTGCGAAAGAGCTCTTCACTTTTGCGAAGGGCCTGCTGGACCTGTGAACATTTTGCCGCCGCATTTTCCAGTTCCTTAACCTTCAGCTCCAGCGTTTCGTAAGACGGCTTCTCACCCATCTATGCATTTCTCTCCCGTCAGGCAAAACGAAGAAGGCCCATCGTGATGGTATGCGTCATACCTACGCTTGGGCCTTCACCTGTTCCGTGACACGATGTCAACCTTTCTGAAACAGCCAGATACATGCCGGGGTAACCGGTAAGCGTCCGTACCCAGGAATTGGTGCCCCCGGCAGGAATCGAACCTGCGGCACAAGGATTAGGAATCCTTTGCTCTATCCCCTGAGCTACGGGGGCGAAGCGGTAATTTACAAATATTCTTTCTCGCCACCGCAGTTATTTTGCATCAACCAAAAGGGTTTGTCCAGGATATATCTTGGATCGGGGAGTCAGTTGATTAATCCGCAGGAACCGCTCCAGTTCCATGTTGTGTAACGTGGCAATTCGATACGGGCTATCTCCTTTTTTAACTCGGTAACTCCGCGTTCCCTCCAACGCCGTTTCATCCACCCCCTGACGAACCACCAGGACTTGGCCCACGTGAAGCCGAGTGGAGGTCATGTTATTGAGGCGCATAATCTCGCGTATGTTCGTGTTGTAGGCCCTGGCGAGCAACCAGAGTGATTCACCTCTTTTGACCCGGTGACGAAGGGGTTTTGAAGAGTCGGCTTCGGCCGCCTGTCTTGCCAGGACATATGTACGGCTCTTCCAACGGGCGGGAATCTTCAACCGTTGGCCGACTCTCACATAATTGGCTCTTCGCAAGTTATTTGCGTCCATGATAGCCCGAATACTGGTGTGATAACGATCCGCCAGATGAGACAATGTCTCTCCACGGCGGACACGATGATACGTATAATAGGTTCGTGGCGGTACATAGGCGGGAATTTCATCAAGCTTGGCCACAAGCGTGCTTCTCTTGCCCTCCGGAACCTTTAACTCATACGCTTTCGGCGGGGTAACCTTGTAACGGAGTTCGGCGTTTAACAGCTGCATTTCTGTTTTCGACACCCCCAAAGACTGAGCGACATCCGCCAAACGGACCTGTTTAGATACCTCAACGACTTCATACCGAAGCGGCTCGGCGGGGGCTTCCAGTTCAAATCCGAACTTTTCCGGGTTATTGATGATATGCAATGCCGCAAGAAAGCGGGGAACATAGCGAGCGGTTTCATAGGGCAGTTGCCGAAACAGATCCCAAAAATCGTCCAGATAATTGATGTTCTGATTCCGAATCAGCCTAAGAACCCTGAACTCACCACAGTTGTACGCAGCCAATACCGTGCTCCAATCCCCGAATATATTGTGGAGTTCTTTTAAATAGGCAATAGCGGCATGGGTTGATTTGCTGACATCCATACGTTCATCAACCCAACGATCTCTCGTAAGGCCGAACTTGTATCCCGTGGACGGGATGAACTGCCACAGCCCCAAGGCCCGGGCCCGGGAAAGGGCCCTCACCTTGAACCCACTTTCAATCAATGGGAGCCACGAAAGCTCCTCGGGAATGCCCGCTTCTTTCAGGGCCTTCAATATAAATGGGCGAAACCGGCCGGCTCGTTCGTAAGACTCAAGCAAGAAACGCCTTTCCGGACCTTGAAACCGCTTTATCTCTTTTTCCACATGCTCATTCATAACGGTCGGAATGGCATTGTGGTTACCGTTTACCGCCGTGCGTTGGGAAGCATATATCTCCAACATCCGTTTACAGATCACGAAACGGATTTCTTCCTTTTGCTGGATAAGCCGCGGGCGCTCCTTGGTGTCGGCCTCCAACAACAGGCTGTACGCCTCATCCAGAGACGCGATGGCGTTATCAAAATCCCCTTTACTCCAAAAATCTCGGGACGCTTCGCAAAATTCCAACGCCTCGTCGAGAATCATTTGGGGGTCTTTGGTGGTCTCCGCCGGCATTGTCCCTTCCTGGGCAAGCGCCGGGCCTGAAGCCACATCGGACAAAGACGGCGACAAGCTACTCGTCGGGACAGGCGCTGGTTTTGAGCTATCAACCGCGGAACTCTTTGCGGCATCCTCGGCGGATAGGGCACCCAAGTCGGCCGGGGTCGGATTCGATGGCGCCGCTTTGTCGACTCCACCGGAGCGGGTCGTTTCCAAAACCTCACGGGACGGTCCCGTCGAACCGACGGGTCCCGATTGACGGCCCGTCGAGGAACAAGCACTGATCAAACAACACATGCCAATCAGTAGGCCTTCCTTAAAATATAAATTCATGTCGTCTCCCTTGTCATTTTGATCGCGATTGGAACCATCCACGAAGCCTTAGGACCATCCATGAAGCTTAGGACATGATAAAGCCTGTTGCAGACCAGACTTGGGCGGCAGTTGTTAACAGTCCCCACCTATCTTGTCAACCTCCATACCCCCCGGCCTTTCACGTCTTGCTATCTTTTTTCACACCTGCCCGGCCACGTCAAGTTCTGCCCGTGTTTTCTCGCCTAAAGTCACGGTCATTGCAAGCAAACTTCGTGCCCCACAGAAAGGAAGGAAACTTTACCGGACAATGAAGTTTCTCCAACAGCTAAACGTTACCCACATGGGCTTCAAGCTGGGCAAGCAACGGCCCAAGCGATTCTTTGTCTTGTGCTGAGATGGCAATACCCCCCCACCTGCGAGAGAGGCGCCGCACGGCCGCATCGGTGAGGCAATCCTTTTTGTTGAACACGCGCACCAGCGGTATCCGATCCAGCTGAAGCTCCCCCAATATGCGTTCCACCGATTCAATCTGGCTTGGGAAATTAGGATTGCTCAAATCAATCAGATGAATAAGCAGGTCGGCATCGCCGAGTTCCTCCAGGGTGGCCCGAAATGCCGCCACCAATTCCTGGGGAAGTTTTCGGATGAAACCGACGGTATCGGTGATAATGATCTCGGCATCTTTGGGGAGGCGTTTTCGCCGGGTGGTGGGATCCAAAGTCGCAAATAATTTGCTCTCCACCAAAACAGAACTATTGGTCAGTGTGTTGAGCAGGGTTGACTTGCCGGCATTCGTATATCCGACAATAGATACTATCGGCAATCCTTTCTTTCTTCTCTTGGCCCGCCGCTGGTCACGTTGTTTCTGGATATCCTTTAGCAGCTTTTCGAGTTGGGTGATTCGTTTTCGGACCCGACGACGATCCACCTCTAACTTGGTTTCCCCCGGTCCACGCCCCCCGATGCCACCGGTGAGACGAGACATGGCGGTTCCTTTACCGACCAAACGGGGTAATAGATACTTGAGCTGGGCCAGTTCGACTTGAATCTTTCCCTCGCGGCTCTGGGCCCTCTGGGCAAAAATGTCCAGGATGAGCTGGGTGCGATCAATTACCCGCAGGTCCGTACAGTCGGTTATGGACCGCACCTGAGAGGGGTTGAGCTCTTGGTCGAAGATCAACAGATCCGCCCCCTTTTGAAGTGCCAGGATCACCAACTCACTGAGTTTTCCCTTGCCCATCAAAAACCGGGGGCTGACCGCCCGCCGTCGCTGAATGACCGTATCCACCGTGCCGATCCCGCAGGTTCCGGCCAATTGCCTGAGCTCCTGAGTCGAGGCTTGAGCTTCCTTCCGGGGTCGCGTTGATACGCTTACAACGATGGCACGATCCCCTTGACGCTTGATTTTTTGAACCGGTAATTGGGATGCAAATTCGGATTCGAGAGACCGAATAAGGCCCTGACAATCCAGATCCAGCTCACCCGGCCTTACGGGAGACAACACCTCCCAGCTTTCTTTGCCCGTGTCTTGGGGAAGCAGGTGGGCCACATGCACTTTTTCCGGACTTCCGTCTTCCCCAATCGTGACCGCCGCCATCAGATCCAACCGCAAAAACGTCAGGTCCATAAGATCGTCGTGGGAAAGGGCCTCGTGTTTCAAATGGGTATGGACACATCGCAAACCTTTCAGCCGTTGCCCCCCGGTACGATACTTGTCTAGATTGGGAATGATGATTCCTTGGTAATTGCCGACCACCACGTAGGCGATCCGACCCCGTCGGTCGATCAGGAGACCGATCTGCCGGCGCATTTCCGCCGACAACCGGCAGATGGTCTTGGTAAGCTCGTAGGAAATCACGTCTGCAGGGGACGTCTTGCGGCGATACAGGTTTCCTAAACGCCGGACCTGGTTTGCCTTTAATCCCCCTGTATTGCCATAAACCCTAATAACGCTGACCCTTTTAAAGCAACGCTGAAGAAACGGTTCTTACGATATGCGATTGTCAATGACCCGAATGGCCTTTCCCTTCGATCGGGGCAGACTATGAGGTTCTACAAGTTCGACCTCCGGGGTAACCAAGATCTCCCCGCGTACCTCCACGGATATCTTCTTTTGCAAGGCCTTTAATACCCCCACGTCCTCACAAAAATGCTCGCTGTCCACTTCCACTTGCAATCGCATCACCTCCCGGCCGTCGGTTTTTGTTTCCAGAAGAATTTGGTAATTGTTGCCCGCCTCCGGAATATTCAACAGCACGTTTTCAATCTGCAGGGGAAATATATTCACCCCCTTGAGGATGATCATGTCATCCGTTCGGCCCTCGATTCGTTCCATCCGTACATGGTGTCGGCCGCAGGGGCAATGTCCCGGCACAAACCGGGTCAGGTCCTTGGTCCGATAACGAATCAAGGGCATACCCTCTCGATCGAGCGTGGTCAGGACAAGCTCCCCGGAGCGTCCCGCCGGTTGGGGTTCAAGGGTTTGTGGATCAACAATTTCCGCCAGGTAGCTGTCTTCCCATATATGTAAACCATTTTTATAAGGACACTCAAAGGCGACCCCCGGGCCGTTCATCTCCGAAAGCCCGTAGGAATTGAAGGCCTCAATGTCGAAAGTCTTCTCTATGCGTTTTCGGGCCGCATCCGTATGGGGTTCCGCCCCTAAAAGGGCAATTCGCAGAGACAGATCCTTGCGGGAATCCAGGCCCAGCTCTTCCGCCACCCGCCCCAGGTAAAGCATGTAGCTGGGAATCGCATGGACGACCGTGGTCTCGAACTCACCGAGAAGATGAACCTGGCGTTTGCTGTTTCCCGGACCGGACGGAATCACCAGCGTTCCCAATGATTCGGCCCCGTAATGCAGTCCCAGTCCCCCGGTAAAAAGCCCGTATCCCACCATATTTTGAAAAACGTCTCTTTTCCGGACCCCCACCATATACATGCAACGGGCCATGAGGCGGGCCCAGGACCTCAGGTCCCGCTTCGTATGGAAAATAACCGTCGCCCGACCGGTTGTTCCCGAAGAAGAGTGCATGCGGACCAATCGATCCCGGGAAACCGTCAAGAATCCATACGGATATGCCTCACCTCTCAGGTCCTCTTTTGTTGTAAAGGGAAGGTCCGCAATTTGCCCCAGGGACTTGAATTCAGCCGGTTCAAATCCGTACTCGGCAAAACGGTCTGCGTAGAAGGGAGACGATGCCGCTCGGCGGAGTGTCATTTCCAGCCGACGCAATTGCAGCTCTTCAAGGGACTTTCTATCTAAAAGTTCGATCTCTTTATGCAGACACGCGATTGGTTGCACGGTTGACCCTCGCAAAAAACGTCTGTTCCGGATGGCCGCGCCCAAAAGATCACGGGGAGGAAAACGTCATGAATGTCCGTAACACTACGGGCCTACCGCTACAGCCTTAGGGTTCACTCATTCCACGGCCATGGAACGATTTTCAAAGCGAGTAAACTCTTCCAGGAAGGTCAGATTCACGGTCCCTGTGGGCCCGTTTCGTTGCTTGGCCACGGAGAGTTCCGCCAATCGCATTTTGGCCTGATCCACCTGTTTATTGTATACTTCTTCACGGTAGACGAAAATGATTACATCCGCGTCCTGTTCAATGGCTCCGGATTCTCTAAGATCCGATAGCACGGGTCGCTTGTTGGTACGGTCTTCCACCTTACGGTTGAGCTGGGACAACGCAATGACCGGAATAGCCAGTTCTTTGGCCAAAGCCTTCAAGGATCTTGAAATCTCTGATATTTCCAGCTCTCGTCGTTCCGCTGAGGCACGCCCCTTCATCAATTGCAAGTAATCAATGGCGATCAGACCCAAGCCTTTTTCCATCTTCATGCGACGGGCTTTGGCCCGAATCTCCAAGGCGGAAATCGACGGCGTGTCATCAATAAACAAGTTCGTGTCATAAAGAACGCCCGCCGCTCGATTGATTTTTTCCAAATCTTCCTGGTTTAAGAAACCGCCTCGCATTCGCGTGGAGTCCACCCCCGCTTCCGAGGAGAGCATGCGCAGCGACAACTGTTCCTTGGACATTTCGAGAGAAAAAATGGCGGCGGGCTCAGCGGTTTCCTGCGCTGCATTGCGGGCGATATTCAATGCAAGGGCCGTTTTCCCCATGCCGGGCCGACCGGCGATAATGATCAGATCGCCCCGTTGAAACCCGGACGTCTTCTGATCCAGGTCCTGAAATCCACTGGGAATTCCCGTAACAAGCGCCTTATTCTCGTAAGCCTCCTCGACGGCACGGTAGGTGTCCGTCAATATGTCTTTCAAGGCGTAAAAGGATGGTTTGACCTTATTTTCCGAAATCTCGAATATACTGCGTTCCGCAAAGTCCAGGATTCCCTCGGTGTCCCCCTTGTCCTCGAAACACCGGGTGGTAATGGCGGCCGATTGCTCGATGAGTCTTCTGAGAATTGCTTTTTCCTGAACAATTTTGGCATATTGACGGGCATTCACCGCCATGGGTACCACATCCACCAAATCCGCCAAATAGGAGGCGCCCCCGACAGCCTCTAATTGTCCTTGCTGTTTGAGCAGATTGGTCAGGGTGATCAGGTCGGCGGGCTCGTTTCGTTCAAACAGGTCTACCATGGCCTTGAAAATCTTGCCGTGAATTTCGCGATAGAAGTCTTGCGGAGACAGAACCTCCAGAACCTCGGGGAGGACTTGATTGTCAATCAAGACAGCGCTGAGAATCGACTGCTCTGCGTCCACGCTGTTGGGGGGAACCTTTTGTAACCACGAATCCTGTGTCGCCATATTACCGACTATTCTTCCGGAAGGACTTCCACCGTGATTTCCGGTTTCACCTCCGGATACAGCTGAATGGGAACAGTATACGACCCGATAGATTTAATCGGTTCGGTGAGCAGAATCATTTTCTTGTCTACGTCGAATCCCAATTCTCCTAGCTTCTCTTCGATATCTCTGACACCGACGGAACCATACAGGCGATCTTCCTCGGAAACTTTGGCCACAATTTGACACACGGTCCCCTCCACTTGCTTGGCCAGCTCTTGCGCCTTTTCTTTATCCTTCATGGCCCGAAGCTCCAGCTGTTTTCGCTCCTGTTCGATGAGTTTTCTATTGGTCGGGCTCGCCGGGACCGCCTTTTTTTGGGGAAGGAGGTAGTTTCTCGCATATCCCTTGGCCACCACCACCTCATCTCCGACACTGCCCAATGATTCGACCGCCTCTTTAAGTATTACTTTCATTGTCGTTACTCACCCCTTTTTTCATTCGTCTGAAATCAACCCATAAATCAAAGAAACCCAATGCAATCACCAGCAGCAGTACAAACTGTTGCAACACAATAAGCCCGTAAAGAATGCCGCGGAGTAATCGCGGAAACTGCTTTTTCTCAAAATAAAAAGAAACAATGGCGATACCCTGAAAAAAATATACCATCATCATGATGATAAGCATATTAACGCCCAAAAACTTGAGGCCGTTATGCGGAATGAGGAGTAAAAACCCTGAAAAAATAGCCACCCAGACCAACCGTTCCGGTGCCTGCCACTCATTGAGCGCCCCGAAGGCCGGATAAAAGAGCTTTTTGCTGCGCAACAGCGGGCGTGCCAACAGCAGATTGCCCCAGACGACCAAAAGCACGGACACCACTACAATAGCGGGCATGATGCGCACCATCACGTATAAGATACCTTCCATAGACTGGGACAGCGCACTGATCTGTTCTGCAGGGATATCCATCTGTCGATACATGTCCAACGCCAACTCAAGGTTTCGGGAAAGATATTGAGTCAACCGATCCCACAACGTACCGGCGGAAAACATTTCGTAGACCCCCGCCACGGCCAGTCCCACCAGCAGTACCAGGCCGGTGGTGAGCCCAACCGTCTTTTCCAGAGACAGATTGAGTTCAAACATCTCGGACAAAACAAACCCGATGAGCCCCAGCTCGAAGAAAAAAACGGCCGGGGTCAGGGAACGCCACTGCATGGCAAACGCCACAATCACGGTGACACAAACCAGGATCAAGGCTCCCTGAGAACGACCCAGCCTCGACCTGTAGAAGAGAACCGGCAGGGGAACAAACACACTTATAAAGAGACCGATCACGGGAAGGTATAGGCCCGCCAAAGCAAGGAGGGCAGTGATTCCCGTGGCGGTCAAAAATTCCTTGTGCCCTTTTCGTACGTCCGTATCGTCCACTGGACCGTTTTCCTCCCCCCTACCTCCCGTCCTTGCGGGCGTCGGTGAACGGACGAAGCCCCATCTATCCGAAGCTAAGCCTGGCGGCGTAAGGCATAAGCGCAATCGTGCGGGCCCTTTTGATTGCTACCGTCAACTGACGTTGGTGTTTTGCACAATTTCCCGATATCCGCCGAGGAATTATCTTGCCGCGTTCGGTAGTAAATAGTCTCAGGGTTCGCGGATCCTTGTAATCGATGGTCATGCTTCGGTCGGCACAAAAACGGCAGATTTTTTTTCGTCGGCGAAAAACCCGCCGTCCGCCCTTTTGGGGCCTGCCCTTCGGTCTAAATGCTGTCATTCGGAGTCGCCTCCTTTTCACTGGTTTCTACGCTGTCCGACGTCGCCGAAGACGTATCCTCTGAAGGTGTCTCTGTGGCACCGGCCTCTGCTGATGGAGCCGGCGTCTCATCCTCGGTGACAGTTTCGGCCTCCGCCTCTTTCGCCTTCGCGGCCTCGATTTCCGCCTTGACCGCTTCCGCGTCAACCTCTTGAGACGTACAAATGGTCATGTACTTTAAGGAACGATCATCCAATCGGATATTACGTTCTACTTCTTTGACCAGCGGCCCGTCTCCACAATACTCCAGGAAAGCATAGTACCCGCGGGTTTCCTTCTTGATTTCATAGGCGAGTCGGCGTTGTCCCCACTCATCGAACCGAATCAAGAGCGCTCCGGAGCTGGAAATCAGTGCGGTCACTTTGTCAAAAAAGGCTTGGCGTTCTTCCTGGGAAACGGACGGACGGACAATAATGGTGGTCTCGTATCTTCTCATATATCCTCCTTCTGGATGTTATTAGCCCCCGCATGGAGCAAGGAGTTGGAAAAACAATTACTTTATATGCCGTTTGTTGCATTGTCAATTATTTTCCGCGCCGAAGGCCCACGGACGCCGGTTGTCAGCCCCGGTCTGCAAGCGGTGGATTTGGGTTTCCGGTACCCATTGACAGAGGGCCGACACATGATAGACTCTATGCAAGCTGTCGCTCGGTTCACGATTTTGACACAAAAGGTCAGTTTGGAGTACCCGGCATGTTACCCAGGTATGAGTACCTCGACCACATGGCAGATGTGGCCTTCAAGGCCTACGGGACCACCGTGGAGGAAGTATTTGAACATGCCGCCGAGGCCTTGGTGGAGACGATGGCCGATCTAAATGAAATTCAGCCGATGGCGCAATACACCGTCACCGTTACCGCCGAGGACTTGGAAATGCTCATGGTTCGATGGCTCAATGAGTTGCTTTACCGCTTTGAAACCGAGCAACTGCTGCTGGGACGCTTTCATGTGAACCGGTTGAACAACCGTTCTCTGACCGCTTCGTGTTGGGGAGAACGATTGGACCCCGCCCGCCACGCCATAAAGACCGGCATCAAGGGGGTCACCTATCACCGCCTCTACGTCAAACAGCAGCAGGACACCTGGGAGAGCCAGGTGGTTTTGGATATATAGGGTACTTACGATCGGCCGTTAGGAGTGGAAACGGCCCGAAGAGGGATCCAACCATGTCACCTCCTGTAGTAACCGAGAAACTGGATGACTACCGATGGATTATTCCCAAATCCGGCAAGATGAAAACGGAAGGGATTATATACGCCGACACCGTGATGATGGAAAGCCTCCGGGAAGACGGCAGCCTTCAACAAGTGATGAATGTGGCTTGCTTGCCCGGTATTGTGGGTCGCTCCATGGCCATGCCCGACATACACTGGGGGTACGGTTTTCCCATCGGCGGGGTGGCCGCCTTCGATGTAGAGACCGGCATCATCTCCCCGGGAGGCGTCGGCTACGACATCAACTGCGGCGTCCGGTTGATGCGCTCCGAGCTAGACGCCGCACAAGTTGCCGATTATTTACCCAAACTCATAAAGGCCTTGTTTCAAAACATTCCGTCGGGGATCGGCTCCAAGCGTAAAGACTTCCGGATTTCAGCAAAACAAATGAACAATGTCCTCAAAAAGGGCGTCCGATGGGCGGTTGCAGAGGGATTTGGACAAACCGATGACACCCCGTATATCGAGGCCGGTGGGTGTATCCCCGGAGCCGACCCAAACGCCGTTTCGGAGAGAGCCTATAACCGGGGCCGGAATCAGTTGGGAACCTTGGGCTCGGGGAACCATTTCATTGAAGTGGGGGTCGTCGATTCCATATATGACGCGCCGGCTGCTCAAGCCCTGGGTCTGGAACCGGGACAACTGACTGTTATGGTTCACACCGGGTCTCGGGGATTGGGACACCAGGTGTGTGACGATTACATTCAGATCCTGTTAAAGGCCGCCGGCAAACACCATATCGATCTCCCGGACAAGCAGCTATGCTGCGCACCGATACGTTCTTCGGAGGCCAGACGATATCTTTCCGCTATGGCCTGTGCCGCCAATTTTGCCTTTTGCAACCGACAGATCATCGGTTATTGGGTCGAGGAAACCTTTCAGCAGGTTTTGCAAATGTCCCCTCAGTCCATCGGACTTTCGCTCGTGTATGACATTTGCCACAATATGGCCAAACAGGAAACCCATGAAGTGGACGGCCGTTCGAGATCGTTGTGCGTTCATCGCAAAGGCGCCACGCTGGCGCTGCCCCCGTACGCGGAAGGGCTTCCGGAACGCTATCGACAGGTGGGCCAACCCGTCTTGATTCCGGGAGATATGGGGCGATCATCCCATGTCTTGGTGGGTACCGAAGCCGGCTGGAAGGAAACCTTCGGCAGCTGCTGCCACGGCGCGGGCAGGGTATTGAGTAGAAAACAGGCCAAAAAGTCGGCGAAAGGCCGGGCGATTATCCGGGAACTGGAAGATCGGGGCATTTACGTCCAAAGCGCAGGGAAAGGGACCGTCGCCGAGGAAATGCCCGATGCGTATAAAGATGTTGATAAGGTGGTGAACATCGTCCATAACGCAGGAATCGCCAAAAAAGTGGCCAAGCTCAGGCCGCTGGGCGTCATCAAAGGTTAACCCTGGAGGCGTCGCCCGAATTCAACCGAAAAGAGCGTCTGAGCATGGTCCAAAATCGGTTTGGCCAAGGCCTTAACGGCCTGTTATAGGCCAACTTCGGAGGCATTTCCAAAACGGGACCACTCTTTTCCGCGATTTCGGCCAGTGGGCAGTTCCGGCCGGTGCCCGTTCGGGTCGGCTACCTGTTGTTTCGTAAGAGGTGAATGATGAAACGGATAGGGATTGTCGTGAAGGCCCAGGACAGAGCCATTGAGAAGGCCGAGAAGTTGGAATCGTGGTTACAAGAACGGGACATCGAGGTCCTCACGCGGCAGAACATTCCCGCCCCCATAACGTCGGACCATTGCCTGATTAAAAATGTGGACAAAGCCCCGTCGGATCTCGCTTGTATTGTGGTTTTAGGTGGCGACGGCACGTTTATCAGTGCCATCAGGTGGATTCAGGACACCATGATTCCCGTTTTAGGCGTCAACCTCGGGGCCTTCGGGTTTCTAACCGAGGTGTCGGCAAACCGACTCTTCCCGGTAATGGAGCGGGTCATCAAGGGAGACTATCAAACGCAAGAACGGATTCTGCTCTCCGCAGAGGTCTTGCGGGACGATGAGACTGTGGCATGTCAAACCGTATTAAACGATGTCGTTATCAACAAAGAAGCCTTGGCCCGGATCGCCCACATTCATACTTACGTCGACGAGGCCTATCTGACGACCTTTAAATCGGACGGGCTCATCGTTGCCACACCCACCGGCTCTACCGCCTATTCCTTGTCCGCCGGCGGTCCCATTGTCCACCCGTGTGTAAAGACCATCATTTTAACCCCCATTTGCCCCTTCACGCTCATAAACCGCCCCCTCATGTTACCGGACAATGTGACCATAAGAATTAACGTAGAACAAAGGGATTCAAATGTTTTCCTCACGTTCGACGGCCAGGTGGGCTTACACATCACCCATGAGGACGCGGTCATTGTTAGGAAAGCGCCGCATACCATTCGTATGATCAAAAGCCCCGATCAAAGTTACTACGAATTACTCAAATCAAAACTCAGCTGGAGCGGCCGATAACCTGCAAAAAACACTATATATAGTATCACGAGAAGGAACGGGTACTATATTTGTCTTGACATCGATCTGCCTGCCCTGTTATTTTTTAATGAATAAACTATCAGGACTCGGGAGAAAACGATGTATCGTATTTTGGTGGCCGACGATGAACAATTGATTTCCAGCTTGCTTCACCAGGCGTTGACCCGGCACGGATATAGTGTAGAAACCGCCTCGACCGCTCGAGAGGCCATTCGCCTGTTTGATTCAGAATCATTTGACCTGGTAATTACGGATATGGTTATGCCCGAGGGGGGCGGCACAGCGGTAGTCCGGCACATACGCAGTTCCCGCAAAGCCTCCATACCGGTGATGGGGATCTCAGGGACCCCTTGGTTACTCCAGCGAAACCTGTTTCAAAAAGTTCTGTACAAACCCTTCACACTGGACAGTCTCTGGAAATCTGTCGAAGGGCTGCTGTCCGGACATGGCACCGGCCCGGAAGCGCAATGGACGGAAAAGCCACCATCCAGATGTCGATACCTGCAAAATGATCTTGCGTAAAGTCGCGAGATCAGGAACACCCAATCGGGAAAATAAGTCCGCGAATGGGTCCAAAACCGCTTAGCCGACACAAAACACCCAGCCTCATCGGCGCCCGCCCTCAAAGAAATTGCGGAAATTCAGACAGACAACCGGGACCTGTCGGTACGCCGGGAAAGACATACGGGGTAGCCTGTCGGAAAACTGCCAAATCACAACGACGGGAAAAGGGGCCAAAACCGACTCAAAACCGACCCAGAATCGATCAGTCAGACCCAACTACTACCATTTTCCGGCTATCGGGGCTGTCGACATGACATCATTTCCAATCGGAGTAAAGGAATTGCTCTTTTCCACCCTTGCAATCCTCGCCCTAGAGGTTATCGGCGCCCTGTGCATCCATCCGATTCTTCCTTCGCCTCTGGCGGCACTGGCCCTTACCCGCGTTGTGCAAATCGGTGCGGTTTTTATGGTCCTTTTACTGAACCACCGCCCCCCCGCGGCCATCGGTTTGGGTCGAAACCAAATCATTCCCGGGCTTTCTCGGGGTCTTGTCTGGTCTCTGATTTTTGGACTGTGTGCCTCGGCCGGAATGGCGGTTCTTTATCTGGCCGGCACCAATCCCATTTCTTTCGTTCAAACGGCCTTGCCCCGTTCCGGCGGGCACTTGGCCCTATTTTTTGTCACCGGCGGCCTAGTGGCGCCGGTCGCCGAGGAAGTCTTTTTTCGGGGTATCGTCTATGCCTTTCTCCGTCGCTGGGGTATACTGGCTGCCATAATGGGTACCACGCTGATCTTTGTAGCCCTGCACACCGCCCGGCACGGTCTGCCCGTCACTCAGACGGTGGGAGGAATTGTCTTTTGTGCAGCCTATGAGAAAGAAAGGAAACTTATGACCCCCATTGTTATCCACGCCCTTGGCAACATGGCCATATTCGCCGTTTCCGCCATAGCATGATGAGACGGGTGCCTGTCATACCTCGCGCGGTTCTTCTCGGTATGGGCCTGACCCAATTGCTGGCCACGGGCCATGTCTATTTGTCCAATCGGCACCTCCACGAATCCCTTCTCTGCATCGCTCAGGCCGGTTACCTGCCCCTGCCCAACCAGTATATTATGGGCACGTTGCGCGATGTGGGGCCCGCTTTTCTGGGAGGGCTTTTTTTTACCCTTACCGTCGGGGCGGGCGTTTCCATCTTGGCCGGAACGCTGGGATGGGCCTGGACATACATGCTGAAAAGAAAACGCGGGGCCACCTTTCTTCTTGCAACGCTGTGGATCAGTCTTGTCGTTTTACTAAATATCACCGGGTTTTCGGCCATGGTCACTTCTTATTTTGTTCTCGTGCCCGCGTTGGTATTTTTGATGATCCGTCGTTGGACGCCATCCTTCCGATCAGGCCATTCGGGCCAAACCTGGATCAACCGAATGGCACCCCTTCTCGTCATCATCTTGCTGACTCTCGTTTGGGGTTCTTTGGCCGACCGGTTGCTCTTTATGAACATACGCGATTATTTGTTATTGTCGAATCCCGTCGGGCAGGCGGTAGACCGCTTCTACTACCGGTATACGCTATATCCTGCACAGGCGTTTAAACCGCTGGACCAAAAAACGCTTAAGACCTGTCTTCTTGACGGCATGGCGGATGAAAACCGGAAAAGACGAATCGTCACCGCCCTGGAAGCTTACGATTACCTGCCCTTAACCGGGCCGGATCCTGTCGATGTCAAACTTGTCGCCAAAGACGGCAGGCTGGCATTGACCAACGGTGACCGCACTATCGTTGAAACCACCGTGGCGGATTTTTTGTCGGTTCCGCAAAGGCCCCTGCATCGCTTTTCCGCAGCTATTGATATATACGGTCCTTTCCGGCAGGCCACCTTTCTTTGTCTCTTGATAGGATTTCCAGTTCTTCTCTATATCCTCGTCTTTGTCATATCCCATTGGGCAATATCCTTTCTGGTCGCAGCACCGGAACGGTGGAACCTTTATGCCGCCGTTACGTGTCTTGTGATCGGCTTGGGGCTCCTGGGGGCCGTGCACGCAGGCCGACTCGAGCCGGTCTCCCTTTCAGAGCTACCGACGGCACTGGAATCGGATTCTTGGCGCCAAAGGACTGAGGGCTTACGGCTGATCGTACAGAACGGGTTGGAAATCGGAGACTATCCGGCCTACAAGCAAGGCCTGACCAGCCCCCACGTTCCGGAGCGCTATTGGTTGACCAAAGCGATCGGCCTCAGCCGTGACCCCGATACCCGTCCGGACCTCTTAACCCTTCTGGAAGATCCCCATCCCAATGTCGTCTCCATGGCCTTTCAAGCCCTGGGCCATCGGGGTGACAGCCGCTGGGTACCGGAGATCCTGCAGCGGATCCAGAGGTCTCGACACTGGTATAACCAATGGTATGCCTACCGGGCCTTAAAGTCCTTGGGATGGCGCCAACACCGCGGGGCCGGGATTACCCTCACACCCTGAAGGATTCTGCGGATGTCCCCGCCTTTTTGATAAACGGCCCACAGTAGACTTGCACCCGGCTCCCCTTTGTGTTAGGAAGCATATCTCATTTGGTATGCACTGCGAAAACAGTTGCTTGGACCACTGCCTGCTGATGCACAGGTCAGTGAGGAAGGAACCCTGTTCGGTCAAACCATCTCAGCCGTTAGGCAAAAAAAGGGAGGATAAGGGAATGAAAAAGTCCATGGTTATGTTTATGGCGCTTGTTGCAACAACCTTTTTTCTGGTGCCGTCCGCCTCGTTCGGAAAAGATGTGCTTAAGATCGGGATCAACGCACCCATGACCGGAGACATTCCAAAGGTGGGGGAAGGAACAAAATTCGCCGCCAAAATGTGGCTGGCCGACATTGAAGCTGCGGGCGGGTTGACCGTCGGCGACAAGAAATACGATGTCGAACTGGTCATCGAGGACAATGAATCCAAGGCGGAATCGGCGGTCAAAGCCAATACCAAGATGATCACCGAAGATGAAGTGTTGGTAATTGTGGGACCGCAATCATCCAAGCAAGCCGTTCCCGCCGGGGGGATTGCAAACAACTATAAGACTCCCATGATCTCCCCGTGGTCCACCAACCCGGATACCACAAAAGACCGGCCGTTTGTGTTCCGGGGCTGTTTTCTGGATCCCTTTCAGGGTCCGGTACTGGCCAATTTCATCAAAAACGAGTTCGGTTTCACCAAGGCGGCGGTGCTATATGACGTCGCCAGCGACTATCCCAAGGGCTTGGCGGAGTTTTTCAAAAAAGCATGGGAAGACCTTAACGGCAAAGGCTCTGTGGTCGCCTACGAAAGCTTTACAACCAAAGACGCCGATTTCAGTTCTCAGTTAACCAAGATTATTCGATCCGGGGCGGAAGTATTGTTCACCCCACAGTATTACAATGAAGTAGCCTTGATTGTTCAGCAGGCGCACGAACTCGGATGGAACAAGCCGATTGTGGGGAGCGACAGTTGGGGGTCGGCGGAAACAGTGGAACTTTGTGGCAAGGATTGTTACGGCCTCTTCTTCAGCACCCATTACGCCGCCGCCGGAGCCAAGGGAGCAACCAAAGCCTTTATCGAACGGTACGAAAAAGAACACGGGTACACACCGGATGACGTGGCCGCCCTAACCTGGGACTCTCTCCATATTGTTCAGGAGGCCGTTCGCTCTTGCGGCAAGATCACCGGAAATCTGGAAAAGGACCGCCAATGCGTTCGGGACGCGCTGGCAGGAATCAAGGAATTTGACGGTATCACGGGCCAGATGACCTTTACGGAAGAAGGGGATCCGATCAAGTGTGCCGTCATTGTTCGGATCAGCGACGAGGGCGAGTACGAGTTTTACAAGTCGGTCTGCCCATAACCATCAACGCTGACCAGGGGCGGGCCAGGGTGGCGTAAAACCCTACCTTCGGCCCGCCTTTTTTCATCCAACATGGGCCTGGCACGTAAACCGGTCACCGAAAAGGCATCGGGACGATGGGGTTCTTCTTTCAAAATTTAATCAATGCCCTCCAATGGGGCAGCTTTTACGCCATGATCGCCCTGGGTTACTCCATGGTTTACGGGGTGTTGATGCTCTTCAATTTCGCCCACGGGGATATCTTCATGGTCGGCGCCTACATCGGCTTCGGGGTGGCAACCGGCTTGACCGCCTTGGCGTCGGCGGGTGTCTTTGCCTTACCGGGATGGTTGACCTTGGTACTGACCATTCTGCTTTCCATGTTTTTCACGTCTTTTGTGGGCATGCTGGTGGAACGATTGGGTTACCGGCCCTTGCGGGATGCGCCCCGGGCCTCGGCGGCCATCACCGGTCTCATGATCGGCATTATCTTGGAAACCAGCAACCTTGCTTTCTTGGGTGCCCGACGGGTCCGCTTCCCCTCCCTCATAGAGTCAACCACCTATGATATCGGGGGCGTCTTCGTCACCACCAAAAAGATCATGATCGTGGTGGTATCCTTGTTGCTCATGTTCGCGCTCAACGAGTTTGTAAGAAAGACCCGGTGGGGGATGGCTATGCGGGCGATGGCCTTCGACTATGTCGTCGTACCCCTCATGGGTGTCTCCATGAATACGATTGCCGCTCTTACCTTTGCCTTGGGGTCCGCCCTGGCGGCGGCGGCGGGCATTCTCTTTGGGGTGGCCTACCCGGTACTTGACCCCTACATGGGGATCGTCTTCGGTTGGAAGGCTTTTGTTGCAGCGATATTGGGAGGCAGAGGATCCATTTTAGGGGCCACACTGGCCGGCTTCTTGTTGGGCTTTATCGAAATCTTTGTGGCCATGATCTTTCCGTCAACCCTGCGCGATCTGATTGCTTATTCGATCATCCTATTAATTCTTACTTTTAGGCCCCATGGGTTCTTTGGCGAGCCGTACAGTGCCCGCTTGAGATTGTAGATATTCAAGCCGTGACCACGCTTTTAAAAACAACCTTGCGCAACACCTTCTACCGTCTCCCGTTGATGGGGTGGTTGTTCGGGGCCTTTGTGTCCGTCTGTATCGAACGATTCGTCGGCCTGCAGCTAACCGAAATACTGGCCTTACCCAAGATCCCCGTGCTTTTCGGTTTTGTGGTCATGCTCAAGGAGCCCCTCCTTATTCCCAGCGCCATTGCCTATGTCACGCTCATATACGTCCTACCCCTATTTGTTTTGGCCCGGGCAAGTCGCACCATCTCTCATAAAGTGGCCCAAAAGCTGCTTTCGTTTTCCATGCCGCTTACCGTCCTACTTCACCTGGGTCTGCTCTATGGAACCCTTCACATCTGGTCGGACGTCAGCGCCTACAGAGTGCTTTCATTGAAACTGACCCTCATTGCAATTATGCTCACTTTGAGCCTGAACATCATCAACGGTTATATGGGAGAGTTTTCCTGCTCTCACCCCGGCTTCATGGCCCTGGGCGCGTATGCCAGTTCGGTCTTTTCCGTGCTCTTCTTCGCCGATGACAAACTGTTCGGCACCCCGTTGCTGCCCCCGGCCATGGGTCCGTTTCTCATGCCCCTGGGTTTGATTATAGGCGGGTTGACCGCCGCCATCGGCGCCCTGGTAATCGCCATTCCGTCTTTCAGAACCCGGGGAGACTATCTGGCCATTATCTCCTTGGCGTTCATGTTTATCGTCAAGAGCGTAATCGAAAACCTGGAAATCGTCGGGGGACCGCGGGGCCTAAGCGGTCAACCCGACTGGGCCAACCTGCCCACGGTCTTTCTCTGGACGATCATATGTATATGGGTGATCAATAATTTCGTCCGATCAACCGTGGGAAAGGCATTGAACGCCGTCCGGGATGATGAAATGGCGGCCGAGGCCATGACCGTAAACACCCGGCGCACCAAGATGACGGCTTTTCTGTTCGGCGCCTTCTGGGCGGGGGTTGCCGGCGGGTTGTTCGCCCATGTGCTGCGATACGTGAATCCGAGCACATTCGGACTTCAAAAGCTCGCCGAGGTCCTCGCGATGGTCTATTTGGGAGGATTGAATTCGGTTTACGGCTCGATCGTGGGTGCGGTAAGTCTCAGCCTGCTAAGCGAGGCACTCCGTCCCCTCGAGATATTCAAATGGATCATTATCCCCCTGCTTCTCATACTGGTCATGATTTTCAGGCCCACCGGCCTGGTTGCGTTCAAAGAGTTCAACGTCAGGAATCTCATCAACCCGAAAGAACGGTCGGATCGCCCATAATGGGGTGGGGTAAATGGCACTGCTTGAGGTAAAAAATATGAGTCACGATTTCGGCGGACTCCGGGCGGTCAGCAACTACAACCTGCGCGTCGAACCCGGCCAGTTTCGTGGACTCATCGGACCCAACGGTGCCGGCAAGACGACGATTTTTAACGTCCTGACCGGGATCTATAGACCCACAGAAGGGTCGATCCGCCTGGAGGGAGAAGAACTGATCGGCCTTAAGCCTCACCAAATCGCCTCCATCGGTCTGGGCCGGACCTTTCAGAATCTCCGATTGTGGCGACATATGACCGTGATGGAACATGTCAAGCAGGCCCGGTATTCCAAGATCTCTTACGGGTTATTCGGTGCTTTTTTTGGAACGCCGAGGCGTCATGCAGAAGAAGCCCTCATCGAACAGAAGGCCCATGAGGTCCTAGAAATGATGGGGGTGGACCGTTTTGCCGACCAACTGGTGGTTAATCTCCCATACGGCGTTCAAAGGAGGGTCGAGGTCGCCAGGGCGCTGGCCACGGAACCCAAGATATTGTTTCTTGACGAGCCCACAGCGGGGATGAACCCGGAGGAACTGGTCCAGATGATGGGCATTATCCGAACCATCCATGCGCAGCAAGGACTCGCCATTTTTCTTATCGAACACCGGCTCAAGATGGTAATGGAATTGTGCGACACTATTCAAACCCTGGTGTTCGGAGAGGTAATTGCCGAAGGCTCTCCTGAAGACATACAAAACGATCCCCAGGTGGTAGAGGCCTATTTGGGCAAGAAGGCCATTTTCTGATGTTATTGTCGGTTGAAAATTTGCGGGTGTCTTACGGAAAGATCAAAGCCCTTCACGGGATCAGTTTTGATATCGCCCAGGGGGAGATCGTATGCGTTATCGGCGCCAACGGCGCTGGAAAAAGCACCACCTTGCGGGCCATCTCACGAATGGTGCCGGCCGAAAAAGGCTCTCGGATCACATGTAACGGAGAAAGCCTGCTCAAGTATTCGGCCGACAAAGTGGTGAGCAAATTCGGCGTTTCCCATGTGCCGGAAGGCCGGCGCCTGTTCGGGAACCTCACCGTTATGGAAAATCTCAAGCTTGCCACCTTTGCCAGGAAGAAAGATAAGACGATCCCCGGGGATCTCGACCGGGTTTTCCAGATCTTTCCGCGTCTCCGGGAACGGGAAAATCAAAAGGCGGAAACACTGAGTGGGGGAGAACAACAGATGTTGGCCATCGGTCGGGCATTCATGAGCGGCCGGAAAATCATGTTGCTGGACGAGCCCTCTATGGGGCTGGCCCCCTTGCTGATGCTCAACGTCTTCGAGGCCTTGAAGGAATTGAATCAGGAAGGCACGACCATTTTGCTGGTTGAGCAGAATGCCAGACTGGCGCTTCAGTTTGCCCAGCGAGGATACGTTCTCGAAAACGGTGCCCTGGTCCTACAGGGAAGCTCCAAAGAGCTTCTTGCCGACCCCGAAGTCAAAAAAGCATACCTGGGATAGGCATCAAATATGGCCCCTGCCCACCAACGGAGGGAATCTATGAAACGAATCCTTGTTTGCGACGGACTTCACGAAAGTGGCCTGGAGTTGCTCAACGCCCAGGAAGGCGTATCGGTGGATGCCCCGGACCACTGGAGCATGGAACAAATCGCCGCCGAACTGCCGAACTACGATGCCATGGTGGTCCGCAGTCGCACCAAGGTTACCAAAGACATGCTGGAAGCCTCCCGAAAGCTCACGGTTATCGGCCGGGCCGGCACCGGGGTGGACAACATCGACACCGAGACGGCAAGCGCCAAGGGAATCCTGGTCATGAACACCCCGGGGGCCAATGCCATGGCCGCCGCCGAACACACGATAGCCTTGATCCTCTCCCTTGCACGCCATGTCCCACAAGCCACCCAGTCCATACGGGAGGGACGATGGGAGAAGGCCCGCTTCGTGGGCACGGAACTTTACCAACAAACCCTGGGAATATTGGGATTGGGAAAAATCGGCTCTATTGTGGCGGATCGCGCCCTGGCCATGGGCATGGAAGTCATCTGCCATGACCCGTTTATCAGCAAAGAGGTGGCCTCCGGGATGGGCGTTTGCTGGGTCGATCTGGATGAGATCTTCGCCCGCAGCCACTTTATCTCTCTTCACACCCCCCAAACACCTGAAACAGAGCACATTATCAATAAGCAGACCCTCGGCCAAATGCGTAAGGGCACCCGAATCGTAAACTGTGCCCGGGGGAAGCTGGTAGACGAAAATGCCTTGTATGAAGCCTTGGTAAGCGGTCACATTGCCGGTGCCGCTCTGGATGTCTTCGCCAACGAGCCGCCCCAGGATAGCCCCCTAATCTCTTTACCGAATGTGGTCCTCACGCCTCACTTGGGAGCATCAAGCGTACAAGCGCAGGCCAATGTGGCTCACATGATCGCCTCCCAGCTGATCGCCTACTTTACTCGGGGCATTATCAAAAACGCCGTGAACTTTCCGTCTATCAGCTCCAGGCTCTATGAAAGGCTCCACCCCTACTTGACCTTGGCGGAAAAGCTGGGATCTCTCCAAGGCCAGCTTTGTTCTTCCATCGACTACCTGGAAATCCGCTTTAGCGGTCCGGACTTGGAAGAGCTCCCCTTGGAGCCCATTACCCAAACCGTCATCAAGGGCATCTTGGAACCGGTACTCGCCGAAAAGGTCAATCTGGTGAACGCGCCTATCCTCCTCAAAGAAAGACAAGTGAATTTGGTCACCTCAACCACGTCGGAAGCCCAAGGATACATGGGAATGATCACCGTGAAGGTCTCGGGGAAAAAGGGCCTGTCGTCGGCATCGGGAACCGTATTCCCCGGAGAAGGTCCCCGACTGATCCGCCTCGACAATTACCGATTGGAGGCTGAACTGGAGGGAAGAAACCTGGTCATCCACAATCTGGATCGTCCCGGTGTGATCGGTCTCATCGGGCACACCCTGGGCCGGTTTCAGGTCAATATCGCCAACATGCACCTGAGCCGCACGCCGGAAAAGGACAAGGCGGTGGCCATCATCCGGATCGACGAACAAGCCCCGGATAGCGCTATGGATGTGCTTCGTGAGCACGAAAACATCCTATCGGCCACTCAAATCAGACTGTAGTCCAAATGACTCGTGGACACCTCCCTTTTTGCAAGCTTGACTAATCTTGTAACAGGTGCTAGAAAATTTCTTTTCTAGCCCGCATTTGGCGACGGACTCGGGACAACTATCTCAGTGTGATACTTTGGTTTGATACTTTGATACAGGGTGATAAATGAAGCGCTTTCTTAAGCCTATATCTGTTTGGGTCTTTGCATCCTTGGTGATCGGTCTATCTTCCCTAATGGCCTGGGGCGCACAGCCGACCCGGGTAGCCATTTTCCCTTTTAAGATCAACGCCGCCGAGGATCTCGCTTTCATGCAACGGGGAATCGCCGACATGCTCGAAGCACGTCTTTCCTGGAAAGATAGAGTGCAGGTCATTTCCCAGCAGCGCACCCGAGCGCTCCTTGAGGAAATGACGGACCCCCTTACGGAAACAGGGGCCCGGGAACTCGGCACACGGCTGCAAGCCGATTATGTGCTCTTTGGAAGCCTGACGGTCTTCGGCAACAGCGTGAGCATAGACGCCAAGATGCTCGACGTAGACGGGCAAAAGCCGCCCGTGACGGTCTTTAATCAAAGCCAAGGGATGGACGAGGTCATCCCGAAGATTCACGTTTTTGCACAAGAAATAAACGAAAAGGTCTTCGGGCGCACCCCCCCGGCACCTCGGGCGACCACCCAACCGGCTGCCCCCCGCCAACAGGCGGCGCCGGCCAGGAGTGTTTACGCCCATCCGGAAAAGGTTTTGGATCAGCCCGCCTCTTCCGGGGGTGAGACGTCGGATCTAAATCCGGACTTTATTGTCAGCGCCGGCCGGAGAGACGCTTCCACTTTCTGGAAAAGCCGGAATTTTGACGTATATATTAAAGCGGTATCCCTCGGTGATGTGGACGGCGATGGGATCCTAGAATCCGTTTTTGTTAGTGAAAACCAATTGTTCATTTATCGCAATGTGGCGCAACGTTTCACCCAGGTCCGTGAGATTCCGGGTGAATCGCACTTTCGGTACATTAGCGTCGATGTGGCCGACATCAACGACAACGGCAAAGCCGAGATCTTCGTCACTAACTTGAACACGCTCCAAAACCGCCTGGCGTCCTTCGTTACGGAATGGAATGGAAGTGAGTTCGTCACGATCAGCAAGGAAGAGAATTGGTACTACCGTGTTCTGGAAACGACCGCCCGAGGGACCGTCCTGTTGGCACAAAAGCGAGGCATTAGTGATTTGTTCTTGTCGGCCGTACACCAGTTGGAGTGGCGTGCCGGGAATTATACATCGGTAGGAACCGTGCGGATCCCCGATGACTTGAATCTCTTTTCTTTCACTTTGGGTGATGTCATGAACAATGATAAAGAAGAAATCATTGCCTTGGGTGAAGACGATTACCTCCAGATATTCACCCAGGGCGGCACGAGAGAATTCAAGAGCGACGAACACTA
>CAZHHS010000008.1:0-1977 GCA_964532395.1 uncultured Desulfobacterales bacterium
TAGCCCCATTGAAATCTGAGACCGTCCCGAACCTGTAACGTTTTCAAAAAGTCGATCAAGTTCGTTGGAAGCCGGTTAACGTTTTCGGGCTCGGGCGTAGCCGATGCCGGTCAAGGCATCTTCAATTTCTTTCAATATCGCCGGGTCATCGATTGTGGCCGGCACGGCCGGGGCTTGGCCGTCGGCGATTTTTTGCATGGTGCCGCGCAAGACCTTTCCGGAGCGGGTCTTGGGCAGGCGGTTAACCACAGTGGCTGTCTTAAAAGCGGCCACGGGGCCGATCTTGTCCCGGACGGCCTGGATGACTTCGCCGATGATTTCCTGTTTGCTGCGGCTTACGCCCGCCTTAAGGACCAAAAGTCCGACAGGTACTTGGCCCTTCAGATCGTCCTGGACGCCGAAGACCGCACATTCGGCCACATCGGGATGATCAGACAAAACCTCTTCCATGGCTCCGGTGGAAAGACGGTGTCCCGAGACATTGATGATGTCATCCGTTCGGGACATGACGAAGACGTAGTTCTCCTCGTCCATATACCCGGCGTCAGCCGTCTTGTAGTAACCGGGGAATGTTTCCAGATACGCCGCCTTGAACCCGCTGTCATTATTCCAGAGGGTAGGCAGCGTTCCCGGCGGTAACGGCAGCTTGGCTACCAAAGAGCCGATTTGGCCCGGCTTGACGGGGTTGGCGTTTTCGTCCACGACTTGCAGGTTCCATCCCGGCGCCGGCTTAGTGGCCGAGCCGTACTTGACCGGAAAGTGGCGAAGGCCGAGGCAATTGGCGCTGATCGCCCATCCGGTTTCCGTCTGCCACCAGTGATCAATGACCGGTACCCCCAAGTTGGTTTCGGCCCAATGAAGGGTGTTCGGGTCTGATCGTTCACCGGCGAGAAAGAGATAACGAAAAGAAGACAGATCGTATTGCTTCATCAGTTCCGCCCGGGGATCCTCCCGCTTAATGGCTCGGAAAGCGGTCGGTGCGGTGAACATACACTTGACGTTGTGATCCGATATAACCCGCCAAAAAACGCCCGCATCAGGTGTCTTGACGGGTTTGCCCTCGAAAAGAACCGTTGTGCATCCCTGGAAGAGGGGTCCATAGACGATATACGAGTGGCCTACCACCCACCCCACGTCGGAAGCCGCCCAATAGACATCTCCGGGGTTGACGTTGTAGATGTGCTTCATTGTCCACTTGAGGGAAACCACATGCCCGCCGTTGTCTCTTACCACGCCTTTGGGTTGGGCCGTGGTGCCGGAGGTGTAAAGGATATAAAGGGGATCCGTGGCTAAAACGGGAACGCAATCGTGGGGCTGTGCATCAGCCATGACCGCCTCCCAATCCAGGTCCCGACCCTCGGTCAATTCGGCTTTGGCTTGCGGGCGCTGGGTTATGATGCATTTATGCGGTTTCGCCGTTACCATGTCCAGAGCTTTGTCCAGCATGGGCTTGTACGGTATCACTTTCGAGAATTCGATGCCGCAGGAAGCGGAAACAATTACCTTGGGATGGGCGTCTTCGATCCGGGTGGCCAGCTCACTGGGGGCGAACCCGCCGAAGACAACGGAATGTACGGCCCCTAAACGGGCACAGGCCAGCATAGAAATGACGGCTTCCGGTATCATGGGCATGTAGATGAGAACCCGATCCCCTTTTTCCACCCCCTGGTCGGCCAGGGCACCGGCAAACCGGGCCACCTCGTCTCTCAGCTCCCGGTAGGTGAATTTCTTCAAGGTGTCGGTTACCGGGCTGTCGTAGATAAGTGCGTCCTGCTCGCCCCGCCCGTTGTCGATATGGTAATCCAGGGCGTTGTAGCAGGTGTTGATTTCGCCCCCGGGGAACCAGCGATAGAAGGGTTCATTCGATTTGTCCAACACGGCGTCCCACTGCTTGTACCAATGACACTCCTTGGCCGCGTCCGCCCAAAACCCTTCGGGGTCTTCTATGGACCGTCGGTACGTTTCGTCATACCTGCA
>CAZHHS010000008.1:2077-25854 GCA_964532395.1 uncultured Desulfobacterales bacterium
CCCAAAACCCTTCGGGGTCTTCTATGGACCGTCGGTACGTTTCGTCATACCTGCAAGTCATATCCCGCTCCTTTCCTTCCGTGTTGTCGGTGCTCATCGTGTCTTCCCTCTTACGCGAGATCGGCGGTTTCGTCAAGTATTTGACACCGATTGCCACCTCGGGGCGGCGGGCCGAAGGCCGAAATACCGGACGTGAGACAAGTCCCATGCCGAACGGCACACAGGTATGGCCGATTCACGTACCCCTGCCCAAAGGGCGAGCCGTCATTGCCAAGTGAAAGATTAGGCTAGGCTTGAGGGGAAGTCAGAGAAGACGCCGGGACGACCATGAGGGTCACCATGGCCTTGGATACCAGTTTCGGTTGGGGCGGTGACCCGTCGTCGTCGGCGAGATCGTCTCCGGAAAAGACCTCCGACTCGGAGACAATGATCCGTTTGCCGGTGTTGATAACCTTCGCATGGCACATTACCAGGGGGCCCCCGGCGGGGCGCAGATAATTGATTTTAAATTCCACGGTTAAAATCCGATATGCCGGTTCCACGGTCGTGTATGCTGCATAACCGGCGGTATGGTCTGCCATCGTGGCCACCACGCCGGCGTGGACGAATCCGTCTTGTTGCTTGTGGATGTTCTGTACGGTGAGATGTGTAACGAACTCGCCGAAAGCGGCATGTTTTACGGAGAAGCCGCAATAGGCCGGGAATCCCTGAAGATAATCCTTTTTTAAGAATTCAAGCCATTCGGCATTCATTGGCTCTCCCCTTGTTCGGGGGGATTTGCCGTTGGATCGGCGACCGGCGGTACACCACAGGAGAACACGGCGGTAACCGGATGGTGGTCCGACGGGTAGACGCCGTCGATCGGCTGATCCATCACTCGGCAGGACTCCAACCGCAGGCTGCCGCGAAAGAGTATCCAATCGATGTATCCGGCAGTGGGCCGACCGGTGAAACGATGAAAAGTGCTCGGGTATGGGGCTGTGAAACTCTCTCGGAAATGCGCCCCGTTATCTCCCGTTTGCGCCGTTAGCCATTTATAACAGGCACTGTCGGGTGTGGCGTTGAAGTCGCCCATCAGAATTACCGGCAGGTCCGTCCAGTAGGCCTCTAAGCGGCTATAAATGACCCGGGCGGCGCCGAGTTGGGCGGGGGTGTCGAAATCGAAGTGGGTGTTGACGCAAACAAAATCACACCCGTCGGCTTGAAAACGTCCCAAGGTGGCTTGTCTGGGAAACCGGCTTCCAAAGGATCGGCTCGGGATGTCGGGGGTTTGACTGAGAAAGAAGTGATCCGCCTCGCGACAAGTCATCCGGTTTTTAAAAAAGAGGATGTTGTCTTGCCAGAAATGGGGCGCCCCGGGGCGTCGGCCGATATATTGGTACTCGGTCAGGTGTTCGGCCAGATAATCGGCTTGAAAGTGGTTGACTTCTTGCGTGGCGATAACGTCGGGATCTTCCTGCCGGAAAAGTTTAACAACGGCCTCCTTTCGATAGGGCCAACCATTCGGACCATCGTCGGCCAGGCCGAATCGCAGGTTGAGAGAGAGTGTGCGCAATGTTTTCACCCGGCGTTCCCCGTTACGGACCGTTCATGAAACAAACAGGTCGGGCAGATGATTAGACAAGTCCACGCCTACCGAGCGGAAGCTGTCAAAGGTCATGTCGGTGAGTCCGAGGTGTTCCTGTTTGTTGATAATATCAAATATTTCCAGATAATTAAGTAAAATTCTGTGCCGCCAATCGAACCCGAGTCGCCTGGCCAGGGTCAATATCTTCGACTTGTCGCCCTCAATCTCTAAAAATGTTCCCAGCGGTGTCGTGTCAATCAGGAGTTTTGTCTGGTCCAAGACAAAGGTTTCTCGCCACTTCTCGTAGGTTTTTTCCGGCAGAAAGCCCAGACGTTTCAAGATGGCAAAACAGGTGTCAAAGTCGCTTACCTCGACCTCCAGTTCATTATAGACCTTAAATTGGTCGTCCCGGTTATCCGGAGGTGATTTGAAGGTCAGCCGGGACTTGTCATCCTGTCTTAGTCTTAACAGGATGTCTCGGACCTTGAAGGTCTTTTCTTCGTTTTCGAAGCAGACATTTCGCTCAAACAGGCGTCCCATGGAGGTAGCGCCCAAAGATAGAATGTCCGCCCGGGTCGTTTCGGGGTTCGGCAGGTGGAACTTGATTTCTATCTCTACGGCCTGCGTTTCCAATGACTCGGTCCGTCCTTTGGGCGCTTATTCCCAACTGTATCCCAGCGTGAACAGGTACCTTTCATCCACGCGGTCCGTTCCCGGTGTCGGGGCGTTATCCCAGTCCCAGTTGTACTGGAACGTGGTGTTGAAACCCTTGCTGAGGGGTATTCGAAACCCCGTCCGGGTTTGAATCAACAGGTCTTCGCTGTCTTCCAGGCTGACCGTCCCCTGGTGGTGATGAAAGAATTGGAGCAGCCTGTCGACGAGAAAATGGTCGTATTCTACCTGCCACAACCCGGCCGAGTAGTCCTCGTCTTGGCCTTCAACGCTATAGTCTTCACTGACATAGGCCAGCCCCCCCCGAACGGCCAGGTTCTTTTTCGCTGATTCGAAAAACTGATAACCCGAACCGGCTCCCAAGGTCGTCCGTAAGTTGAGGTCCTTAAAATCATCTTGTTCAAAGCCGGCTTTGGTGTAGAAAAACCATTTTTGAGTTAAGAAGTGGTCATACATCATGTACAGCATCCAATTATCGGCGGTTTCCTGCCCTGATTCTTCCTCTTGATTGATTTCTCCGCCTATGGCGTATCGATTTTTTTTCGTTCGCGCTACCAGTTCACCGTCCCCGTAGTAGGCCTCGGTGTCCGTGTTTCCCTTCTTTACATCCATTCCGGCGTTTACCCGGCCTTTAAAGGTCACCAGTGGTGGAGAAGGTGGGTTGATCCCGGTTACGCGGTCTGTAGAAAACTGCAAGGGTTCAGGAAAAGCGGCGGCTTCAAGGCGCAGTTTCCCGGCCTCCACACCGGTAACCCGCCCGTGTAATGCGGAGTCGTCTTCCAACAGCACTTTCACCGAGGCATCCGTCGTCATGGATGCCACTTCCTCCCACTGCAGAGACAGCTCTCCCGCATAAGACGGTTTGATGGTGAGCATTCCATTTTCCATTCGAATGATCTCACCACTTATTCGATCCCCGTTTTTCATCATCACTTCATCGGCCCTAAGGGGGTGACATAGGGCCATCACCAGGAGAAAACAGATAACGGCCGTTTCCAGTTTTAAGTGCATTCGTCGCCTCCTCGGGGCGGAAAAAGCAATCCTTCGAAACCGTAATTTATTGGAGGCGGTACGCAAAATCAATGAAAAACCCCGCATCCACCGCTCCGGATAATCACGATGGCGGGGGGGCCTCTCCCACCGCCGTTTTTCGTGTCCTTTCAAAACATTATCGGTTTCTATATATAGGGCTCCAATTTCTATTGACATACTATATGGTGTGTGAAAAGTAGTGATCTAGCGTTTGGTTTCACGCTGTTTGTTATATGTCTTAAGGGGGATCCAATGGGGCAAAGGGGAAAGGTTCTGGTTACCGAGGACGGGCGCTTCGACCTGAGTCACTATCGCTGGGATGATGATCGTTTTTCCGATATTTTGATACGAGACCATCCGATCAATGCGGACCAGGCGCTGGATATCAGTCGATTTTTGCGAAAAGAGATCGACAACATGAGTCTTTTCACCATCCCGCTTCCGGTCATAGAAAAGATGATAGAAGCCAAGTTGCTGGAATGCGGGCTAACGGAGACGCGGCCGATTCGCCTGGATAGATCCATCTTGGTGAAAAACGGCTTGGTCTTTTCGGACAACGCCAAGCAGGTGTTGGAGAGGCGATACCTGAAGAAGGACAAAGACGGCGAGGTAATCGAATCGGCGGCGGACATGTTCGCCCGGGTGGCCAAATACATTGCCAAGGCTGAGGCGAATTATGGAGGTGCCTCCGACGTAAAACAGGCCCAAGAGACGTTTTATGAAATGATGACGGAATTTAAGTTTCTGCCCAATTCGCCCACCCTGATGAATGCCGGCCGCAGTCTGGGTCAATTGGCCGCATGTTTTGTGCTGCCCGTCGAAGACAGTATGGACGGCATATTTGACTCTTTAAAGAATGCGGCGCTCATTCACAAATCCGGTGGGGGAACCGGATTTTCCTTTTCTCGATTGCGTCCCAAGGACAGCCGTGTCGGCACGACGGGTGGGGTGGCCTCGGGGCCCGTTTCTTTTATGCGGATATTCAATACGGCGACCGAACAGGTAAAGCAGGGCGGGACCCGGCGCGGTGCCAACATGGCCATCTTGAAGGTGGATCATCCTGATATCATGGAATTCATTTACTGTAAGAAAAATCATCAGGAGCTGAATAACTTCAATATTTCCGTCGGGGTGACGGAGGCCTTTATGGAAGCGGCACGAAGCGGTGAGCCCTACGATCTGGTAGAGCCTCGGAACGGGGAGAAACTGGGCAAACTGGATGCCGGTCAGGTTTACGAGGCATTGGTGAAGCAGGCGTGGGAGAACGGAGATCCGGGCATCGTTTTTCTGGACCGGATCAACAAGGATAATCCCACGCCGGAAATCGGGGAAATTGAAAGTACCAATCCCTGTGGGGAGCAGCCTTTGCTGCCCATGGAGGCATGCAACCTGGGATCCATCAACCTGGCGAAGTTTGTGACGGAAAACGGACGAGGTGCCGTGATTGACTACGAGGGGCTTCGTGAAATCGTTCACCAGGCGGTTCGGTTTTTGGACGACACGATTGACATGTCCAGATACCCCATCCCGGAGATCGATGAGATGGTGAGAGGAAATCGCAAGATCGGTCTGGGGGTCATGGGGTTTGCCGACGTACTGTACCGTTTGGGGGTACCCTACGACAGTGAAGGGGCGCTGGCGGTGGCCGAGGAGATTATGGCCTTCATTCAGACGGAATCCCATGAAGCCTCCAAAAAGCTGGCGGAGACCCGGGGTGTGTTCGGCAATTTTGAAAAGAGCGTGTTTCACGAGACCGGAAAGGCATTGCGAAACGCCACCACGACCACGATCGCTCCGACCGGGACGTTGAGTATTATCGCCGGTTGTTCCAGCGGCATTGAGCCCCTGTTCGCCCTGAGTTTTGTCCGCACCGTGATGGACAACGATAAGCTTACGGAGGTCAACCCGTACTTTGAGAAGGTTGCCAGGAAAGGTGGGTTTTTTAGTCCCTCTTTGATGGATGCCGTTTCCAAAAAAGGAAGTATCCGGGACATGAAAGAGATTCCCGAAGATGTCCGGCAGGTCTTTGTTACCGCCCATGACGTCGCTCCGGAGTGGCATATACGGATGCAAGCGGCTTTTCAGAAATATACGGATAACGCGGTATCGAAGACGGTAAATTTGCCCCGGGATGCCACCGCGGAAGATGTGCGAAAGATCTATGATCTGGCCTATGAATTGGGATGTAAAGGCGTGACCATTTACCGGGACGGGAGCAAAGAAAACCAGGTACTTTCTTTGAATGCGGGAAAAGAGAAAAGCGACGGCCTTTTCTTCGCAGGGGGCAGGGCAAAAGAACGTCCGGAGACGTTGGGGGGATTTACCACAAAAATGGCCACGGGTATGGGGAATCTCTATGTGACGGTGACCGAGTTTGAAGGCCGGCCGTTTGAAGTGTTCGCCACCATCGGTAAGTCGGGACGATCGACCACGGCAAAGACGGAGGCCATCGGCCGTCTGGTCTCTTTGGCCTTTCGGTCCGGGGTGAATGTGGCGGAGGTAATCAAACAGCTCAAAGGGATCGGCGGCGAACACCCGGTTTTTCAAAAGGGGGGGCTGGTTTTGTCCGTTCCCGACGCCATTGCCCGCGTCCTCGAGGATCATTATACTCGAGGTGGAACGCAAGCCCATGGCAGGAGGAACAGCCTGCTGGGGGAAACCTGCCCGGAGTGTGGTCAGACCGTGAGCTTCGAGGAAGGCTGTATGCTTTGCCACTTCTGTGGGTTTACGAAGTGTTGTTAGGATGCGGCGGTACGATTACTCAGGGATGAAATCCGCCCTCCTTGAATGTAACTTCCACCGACAGGAGTGATTCATCCCGAAGGATTTCGAGCGTGGCCGTGTCCGCCGGCTCTTTTCGGCCGATAAGATAGGTCAAATCGAAAGTGGTGTTCACCGGCTGTCCGTCGAAGGTCTGAATGATATCTCCTTTTTCCAGCCCTGCCTCGGCTGCCGCTGACTCCTTGCTGATGCCGATGACCTTGATACCGGTTTCCGCTGGTTGGACCATAACCCCGAGATAGACGCGCTCGTCTTCCAGATCTTCGTAACCTACCGCCCAGAGAAAGTCTCCTGCCGGTAACGGCACTTCAGGCTGAGAAACGCCCCGCATGAGCCGGTGCTTCGGGCCCTTGGGAGCCTCTATGGGGACCGGCAATATGATCCGATAAGATGTGGGCATACGCTTAAATACCCGCCTGGGAATGCCGAAGCCATGTTCGATGTGCTGACTTCCGGCGAAGACGACCAGCTGCCGACCTTCTCCCGCTGCACTGGTGAGGTATTCATGGATGCGGGCGGCCATGGATTCATCCCATAAGACCTGCACCTTGTAAAACTGTTCAAAATCGCTGGCTCCCGGATGCTTTTCAAAGATCGCCTCGATTTGTGACCGATGATACGGGTCTGCCACATCCAGCTCCGGTAGCGGGATCTGTTGAGCGTCCCCGTCGGAGACCTCTTCTCCCTTGACTTCCGCCATCCAAGTGTCGGGAGCCCGTAAAGCGAGCAGTGGGATACGGTGGTCCCGGATATAGGTCAAGATATCCCGGTAGTAGGCAAAATCGTTACTCCAGTCGGAAACCCAGCGACGGACGAAGGCTTTTTCTTCGAGTTCGCCGGAACTCCATTGATCGGCAATATCTTGTGAGGACTGTTTGAGCATTTCCACCGCTACGGTAATCCTTCCCGGATTGCGTTGAGCCAGGGCCTTTAAGATGTCAAGCTGGACTTGGTGGGCGTCGACATTATCGTGGGATTCACCCACGTAGACGATCCGGGCGTCGGCGATCATCTCTATCATCTCTTCTTTGGTAACCGTCACCCCCGTGGGAAGATGGACGATATTGCCTTTTTCGAGTGAGCCGATAGCCTTATAAGGGGAACGCCAATTGGCTTGAGGGCCTGCACAGGACATGGCTAAGCCTCCTATCATGGCGAGAAGGGCCAGTGTCTTCAAATAGGACAATCTCATATATACCTCATACAGCTATTTATGACATAGTGCCAAAATAGAATCCTTGTGGGTCAATGGATTAAAGCGGCAATGCCGAGTAACGAATGATTCAATTTATAGCACACGCGGGCATCTGTCAATTGTGGGCGCCTGATTCAAGTACACGTGTACGTCGGCGTGCCCACCGCCGCGCATCTCCGGCAAACTCGGCAAGCGGTGGATTTAGGGCAAGCGGTGGATCCGGGTCCGGAATGGGTGTGGATTCGCGATACCATTTCTGGTAGCATACGCCCATCGGAACGCCCGATATCCCGGGCGGACAATCAGTGGAGAAGGGGGAGGGGAATTGCCTGAAAACCGATGCCGATGTTCGGAGTGTATGTTTTGGAAACAGCGCCCCGGGGTGGAAAAAGAAGGATTTTGCCGGAAGAATGCCCCCGCACCCGTTACACAGGCGCCCCGGACGACCCTGTTTGTGACCTGGCCGATCACGATGGCCGATGATTGGTGTGGTGAATGTCGATTCCGGGAAACGGAAGGTGGTACGCATTCAGGCGCAAGCGAGTGACGCCGTTAGAATCCCATATCCTCGTTGATGAGCACGATCTTGACTCGTCCTTTTGGAAAAGACTTTTCCGTGATTGTCCATGTATTGCAGATCCGTTCGGGACTCTTACAGTCTTGGCAAAACGACGTCTTGTTGCACGGTGTTTCTTTGTCGAGTCTCATGGTGTTGACGGGGGCCGCGTAGTTTTTTATGCGGAACATCCCCTGTTCGATGTCGGCCACGATCTTGTTTCGTCCCGCCATGATTACCACATGCTTTGGACCGAAGGTCATCGCCGCCACCCGGTTTCCGAACATGTCGAGGTTGATCAGTTTTCCGGTTTCCGTAATGGCATTGGTCCCCGTGAAAAACAGGTCGACCAGGAGGGATTGTCGCCTCAACTCGAGTTTTTCCTTGTCGTCGAGCTTCTTGTCGAAGGTGTCGAGCACTTCCAGCCCGTTGAGATCTCGGATGGCTTCATAGAGGCCCGACGCCGTGAAGGTCAATGATCCGCCCCAGGAGACGGTTTTTGCCCCCGTTGCGGGCAGGATTCGGTTGAGTACGACATCCTTTGCCGCCGCCGAATCATTTACCACGAAAACCTCAAAGTTATTGCCTTCCAAGCTCTCTTTGAGCGCATGGAGGCGGAGATTCCAGTAGTTTGCTATTGGCTTTTTCATGATATCCCCACTTAAACAAAGTCCTTAATGATTAACTGTATCCGTTTTCGGTTCATCCAGTGATTCCACCGAACGTTGCATGCCACCTTCTCAAACCGAGGGGGCGGAGCGCTTCCGATATCCTGGTTGAACAGGATGGCGTCGAAAGCCTTGGTAATATGCCCGTTACCGGGGGACAATCGCATCTTTGTGTGGCCCGACCCAACCGTCTGGGCGGATTCCACGGCCAGATCGGAAACGACGAATAGGGGTTCGTCGGCTCCGGAGCCAAACGGGGCCAAAAGGTCAAGTTCGTCGACCAAGTCGGGGCAAATGTCCGGCGCCCGGAGTTCCGTGTCAATGTCGAGCGTGGGCACGAAACCTTCCGGCTTCGTGTTTTCGGCCACAAATCGCTGGAAGGCCTCCTTAAAACCGGCGATTTTGTCGGCCCTGATGGTGAGTCCCGCAGCCACGGCATGGCCGCCGAACCGTTCCAGGTGACCGCAGCATGTCTTAAACGCGTGGAAGATATCAAATCCCTCCGGGCTTCTGGCAGACCCCTTTCCCAGGCCATTCTCAACGGAGATCAGCACAACCGGTCGCATGTACCGGTTGACCAGGCGAGAGGCGACAATACCAATTACGCCTTGGTGCCATGTCGGGCTGTCCAGGACAAGTGCCCCGGGCAGCGAATCCGGATCCCCATCGAGTCGGCGGGTGATATCGCCAAAAATCGCCGCCTCCGTATCTCGTCTTTGGTTGTTCTTGCGGTCCAGGTCTTCGGCGATCGGTCGGGCGGTGTGACGGCTCCGGGTCGTCAGGAGCTTGCAGCCCTGGGAGGCGTGCGCAAGTCTTCCCGCTGCGTTGAGCCGAGGAGCCAAGCGGAAAGCCAGGTCCCGTGTGTCGAGAGATCGAGCGGAAAGCCCCGCCGTTTCCATGAGGGCTTGAAGGCCCGGCCTGGGAGACGTGGTGAGAACCTCCAGCCCGGCTTTGACGTAAATGCGATTTTCCTGTAACAACGGGACCATGTCCGCGACCGTCCCCAGAGCGACCAGATCACAGGCAGCCTTAAGATTGGGTTCCCGGTTGCCGTGGCTCCAAAACCCCTCATCCCGCAGTCGCTTTCGGAGTGCCAGCGCCAGGTTGAAGGCAACGCCCACGCCGGCGAGACTTCGCAGGCCGGAGGGGCAGTCTCGGCGTTTCGGATTTATGATGGCATAAGCGGGGGGAAGGTGATCGGGCGGTTCATGGTGATCGGTAATGACCACGTCTATGCCGCAGGCCTTGGCCTCCTCTACCGCCTTATCGGATGTAATCCCGCAATCGACGGTAATGATGAGATCGACTTGGTTTGAGGCGGCATGCCGGGAAACGGCGTGGGCGCTAAGGCCATAGCCTTCCGTCAATCGGTCCGGAATGTAGTAATCGACCCTTGCCCCTGCGTGGGAGAAAAACTCAAAGAGTAGGGCCGTGGCGGTCATGCCGTCCACATCGTAATCGCCGAAGATCAGGATCCGTTGATTATCCCGCAGCGCCTGAACAATCCGCGACACGGCCTTATCCATGTCCTTGAAAACAAAAGGGGAGGGTAGATGTTGAAGGGATGGGCGAAGAAACCGTTCTGCCTGTTCCGGCAAGGTGATGCCCCGATTTATGAGGACGGCGGCAACAGCCGCGTGGCAGCCTTGCTCGGTAGCCAATCTGGCTATTCTTTCCGGATCCTGGGGCCGCATCCGCCATTTGCGTTTCATAGTGGCCTCTATAATCGAAAGCGTTCCGTTTCACAACACCGATTTTTTTGATTGAAAACAAGATTTCCGTGGTGATAGCATTACGCTGGAATCTTTGGCAATGACAAACTCCCAAAACGGGCAGCCTTGCGCCTGCACGAAAAAATACTTCAGAATAGATCGTCGGGAAATTCATTTTCTGCGTTTTATTCTAGAAGGTTATGATGGCTTGGCGGTGGTGAGGACCGTGGATCCGCGTGAAGGTTTGGTGGTGCTTCATGTGAGTCCCGGCGGTGAAAGGGAAGTGGCGGAGATCGTAGCGGACGTGCAGCGGGAGATCAAGATTGAACCGGTGTCGTTAGCGGAACAGGAGGCGCCATGAAAAGACTATGGCTGGGCTCGATGTTGGCGGTGGTCAGTTTGTGTTTATTAGGAATGGGCGGTCTGGGAGGTCCTGCCAAGGTGCACGTCCCCGAGCCTTCACAAAACTATTCTGCAACGATTTTGGACCAGTCCGGTGTTTCTTCGGATGTGGAAATGCTCAGCTTCGGCGGGTTTACCGCGATTTCCGGCAAGGTCGGCAGCGGTCGGGTAAGTGTCGATTTCGATCAAATTGATACGATTCAGTTTTTAAAACAAGATGCGGACCTGATTGCCCGGTTGGTCTTAAACGACGGCGATACGTTGTCCATGACGGTGGACGACAACGGGTTGACCTGTTATGCGAGATTGCCGTATGGTGGGTATAAGATCAGCATCGAAGACATTCGGTCGATCGACATCAAAGGGCCGGTGACAACACAATAACCGTTTGGTCGTATTGGCCCCGGGAGCCGCACATAAAGTATTACTTTAAGGATTCGGGTAATTGGATTGAAGATTAAGCGTTTTTACATAATCACGATGGGATGCCAGATGAATGTTTACGATTCCAGCCAAATGGAAAGACGGTTGGCGTCTGAGGGATACGTGCCCTGCGGCGAAGCCGAGGAGGCGGACCTGATCATCATCAACACGTGTGCCATCCGGGAAAAACCGGAACACAAGGTGCATAGCCACCTGGGACGACTGGTGCGGATAAAGAAAAAAAGGCCGGACATTGTGATCGCGGTGGGGGGGTGTGTGGCCCAACATGAGGGGCAACGTTTGGTGAAACGGTGGCCCTGGCTGGATCTCGTGTTCGGCCCGTTTGCCGTGAGACGATTACCTGAGTTGGTGACTGAAGCCCTTCGGCGAGACAGGTGTGTCGTCGACGTCGACACGAACAGTGAAGCGGAGCCCGGGGAGATCGCTCCGGCGGCCTTTCAGTGCGGGAGCCCGACCGGTTTTGTTACCATCATGCAGGGATGTGACAATTATTGCACCTATTGTATCGTGCCCTATGTGAGGGGGCGGGAAGTCAGTCGTCGGCCGGAACGCATCGTCAGCGAGGTGGAGTACCTGGTGGCTTCAGGCGTCAAGGAGGTGACACTTCTTGGACAAAATGTCAATTCCTACGGAATGACCAACGGACATGCGTGCACTTTCCCGGAGCTCCTGGCGACGGTAAATCGAGTGAACGGCTTGAAACGATTACGGTTTACGACATCGCACCCCAAAGACCTGTCAGAGGGGCTCATCGCATGTTTCGATGGTCTCGACACGCTGGCACCGCACATTCACTTGCCGGTTCAATCGGGATCTACCCGCGTATTGAAACGGATGAACCGGGGGTACAGCCGTGAGGCCTACTTGAGAAAAATTGAAAGTCTGCGTCGGGTTCGTTCCGACATCGCGATTACCTCCGACATCATCGTCGGTTTTCCCGGGGAAGATGACAAGGCATTCCGGGAGACGCTCGATCTGTTGCAAGCGGTGGAATTTGACAATCTTTTTTCCTTCAAGTATTCTGATCGGAAAGGTGTGCCCGCTTCCCGGTTCTCACGCAAAGTGGAAGAAAATGAAAAGGAGGACCGTCTGGCCCGACTCCAGGAGATTCAAAGTGCCATAACCTTGAGGAAGCACCAAGCCCTGGTGGGTACGTGCCAGGAAGTTCTGGTGGAAGGGCGCAGTAAACGGGGCCGAGATCAGCTTACCGGGCACACACCCTGCAACAAGACAGTCAACTTTTCCGGTGCCGCCAGTGAAGTGGGAGGCATCGTACCCGTTAAGATAACAGCGGCGTTTTCACATTCGCTCCGGGGCGAGATGCCGAGACGTTGTGAAAGATTGCCCGGCCGACAGGGAGGTGTTTTGCATGCAGCATGAAATGAAGGTCTCAGGCATTACGATTGATCCGACATCGAATGCGCCCATTGTGATTCTCAAGTCTGTGAACGCTGACCAGGCGCTTCCCATATGGATCGGTATATTGGAAGCCACCGCCATTGCCACGGAACTGGAAAAGGTCAGGTTGTCCCGTCCCATGACCCATGACCTATTGAAAAATCTCTTGGATGAATTGAATGTGACGGTTTCCAAGGTGGAGGTGTGTGACTTGAGAGATAACACCTTCTATGCGCGTATCTTTTTCTCGTCAAAAGAGGGTGCTTACGACATCGATGCCCGTCCCAGCGACGCCATCGCCCTGGCGCTTAGAACCGACTGCCCCATATTCGTCGAAGACAAGGTCCTGGAACAGTCGAAAGACCTGGACGGAGAACCACAGGCCATGGACGATAGCGAGGAAGGTAAGAAGTGGAAGGAATACCTGGAAAAACTCGATCCTGAAGATTTTGGCAAGTACAAGATGTGATCCGGCCGGCCATGATTGATCTCCACACCCATTCCATTTACAGCGACGGCGCTCTGATCCCCTCGGAGTTGGTACGCCGGGCGGAAGTCAAAGGGATCAAGGCCATAGGGGTTACAGACCACACCGATGCTTCGAATCTGGATTTTGTTCTTCCCCGCATCATTGCCGTAGCGAAACAACTCAATGCCGTCAACGCCATCGTCATGGTGCCCGGTGTCGAATTGACCCACGTCCCGCCGTCTCACCTGGCGGGGTTGGCCGACAAGGCGCGGTCCTTAGGGGCCCACCTCATCGTGGTACACGGGGAAAGCATCGCCGAGCCGGTGGCGCCTGGTACCAACCGCGCCGCTCTGGACGCCGACGTGGACATTCTGGCCCATCCCGGTCTTATTTCCGAACAAGACGTGGCCATGGCGGCAGCCAAAGGTGTCATGCTGGAAATCTCCGGTCGTAAGGGCCACTCTCTTACCAACGGTCATGTGGCCCGGTTGGCCAAGGCCTATGGGGCGAGGCTGGTTCTGGATTCGGATGCCCACGCGCCGACGGATTTGATTGACGAAGAAATGGCCAAGGCCATCGTGATGGGTGCCGGTCTGACTATGGACGATTTTCACCAGATGCAAGAAAACGCGCGCTCGCTGGTCCCTTGATCCCGCCTTGTGTCAGGTCCCGTATATTTCCCTTGATAACTGAGTAAACCAGGTCGGCTTTTGTATGACCACGTAGAGCAAAATGATTCCCAGTATAGGGATGGGGATCACCATGTCTGCGAGGCTCAGGACGGCCAGGGCAATGAGCGTCTTTGTCTTGGTATTCAAATGCACCTCCTTATGTAGAAAAATCTTACTAAAAGAATCGGAAATCTTTTTCCTTTTAAAAAATAGGACTTGCCTAAGTTGCCGATAAGACAGTCAAGAGTGCCTTGGCATGGCTTGTGCAAAATCATGCTGTCGGATATGCGACCATAGAGGCCCAAAAACGAGCGCTGTGTGCCTGCACAGACCGAAAAAGGGGGGACAGGCGATGATTGACCTTCCCGATGAAATCAGAGAGGCCACCAAAAGCCTGGGACGTCTCATCAAAGGACTGCCCAAAGACGATTACCTCATAGCGTTGAAAGAGCTGGGCCGCATCGAGCGGGCATGGTTCAGCATCGATATGATGAGTCGGTCGGCGGCTGCTATCCAAGCCAGGGAAAACATGGCTCGGGGCAAAAACGGGACGGCCTGATGGTTTTCCACCCATCGGGTCCTCACCGGAAGTGCTTTGAAACGCCTTTATCCGTCGTATGTCGTAATCCATTAATCCTGCTTGTCATTTTGCTTCAGGTCTGTCGAATGAAGATACCCGTCCTGGTAAGCCGGGCCCGTTTCTGATAGGATCCCAATATACGCTTAAACGCTGCAATCCGCAATCGAAACCACGCTCCCGGACGGTGCAACCGGGCGGCCGCGGGAAGCTTATTTCGGGAGGTGACGATGCAACTGGACATGCACTTCTACGCGGTCTACGCCTTGGCTCGGGCGGCGGGAATACACCCTGATGCGGCACGGATCATCGCCCATGCCTCCCAGTTCGTTGATGATGCCATGGAGGATGAGGCCATCGTACTTCCCGATCAACGGGCAGCCATTCCGACGATGACCTCCCATCGTCCCATCGATTATGCCAATACCATCCCCGGTGACCAATGGAAGGTGTGGGTGCCTTTTCATTTCTTGCCCGGGAATGATCCCGGCGGGCGAAGCTTTGTAGAAAAGATGGTGTGCCGGAAAGAGAGTCTTTCCGAAAGGCGGATCCTTGAAAACGCCTTGGACCACAGCCACGAAGCGTATGGCCTCCATCTGGCCGGGATTACTGCGCATGCCTTCGCAGACGCCTATTCTCATTATGGTTTTGTAGGACTGAGTCGCAGTTGGAATCGGGTGGACGGTGATTCTATTCGGGTTTACGTCGAGTCTTCTTCCATTTTTGATTACATGAAAAACAAGTATGAAACCTTTGTGACCCGTTTCAAAGGGGGATTGGCGGAAACCGTCCCTGTCGGTCATGGGGCGGTGGCCACTTATCCCGACCGGCCCTATTTGGTGTGGGAATATACCTATGAAAGTGGTGAAAAAGTGGAACGGAACAACGTGGCGGATTACTTGGAAGCGTGTAGAGGCCTGCATGGCTTCTTCGGGACCCTGGCCGGCCGAAATTCGCCTTACCGGGATGGCGGGTCGGTTGTGCCGTGGGAAGCGATATCAGCCCCCATTCAGGACATCCTGAGTTATGAAGCCCCTTTGGAAGACCGGGTCCGGCGATGGCGGGAAGCCATATCGGGAGGGGAATTGTTTGAAGCACAGGCGGCGGACGGCTCCGTCACCTATGGCAGGCGGTCGTGGCGATCTGCCAGGATCATCTATCATTTTTCCCAAGGGGGTACCGTCGACGATTGTGACGGATGTCACTTCATCCGTGCGGCGTGGCGATATCGGCACTTCGTGTTGCACCGGTTGCTACCGGAGCTGGGTATCACGATTTAGGCAAGAGTGAGCCTTTCATCATGAAAATCAATTGCCACTGTCATATCTTCAGCCTGGACTGCGTCCCGTTGGCCTTTCGGCAGCGTTTTCTGCTGGATGTGAGAAATCCGTTTCATAAACTCATGCGGCGGTTGGTTGACCATGTGCTGCCTCAAGATTCCAAGGTGGAGGAGTGGATCGGCATGGTGGACCTGTCAATCCGGGAGATCGCCGACGCCTTGGTGGCTGAGATGGATGAAGCGGGTATCGATTTATGTACCCCACTCATGATGGACATGGCTTATTGTAAGGCGTTTGGGGGTAACTTAAAGCCCTTCGAGGAGCAGTTGGCGGAAACGATAGCCGCTGTGACCGGCGTGAATGACCGGTATCAGAAACCCCGGATGTGGCCCTTTGTCGCCGCGGATCCGCACAGGGAAAATGTCTTAGACGTGGTAACCAATGCGTTGGAGGGTGGCGTTTTCAAAGGCGTAAAGATTTATCCCGTCATGGGATTTACCCCGGACGATCGACGGCTGTATCCCATATACGACTATTGTGTCCAGCGAGGAGTGCCCGTCACCACGCACTGCCAAAACGGCGGAATACCCGGGTTGGAGGGGTACTACGGTCTGGCACACCCCAAATACTGGAAACGGGTGTTGTCGGCCTTCCCGGAATTGGTGTTAAACCTGGCTCACAACGACTGGACGGGGACGTCGTGGCAACGTGAGATCAGACACCTTATTCTCGATTATCCGAATGTGTATACCGACATCGCCTACGATACCGAAATGTGGCTGATGCCCAGGAAATATTTCAAAAGCATCCGAAAGATGTTGCGCACCGCCAAGATACAGGACCGTATACTTTTCGGGACGGACTGGTATATGGGACGTTTTTTGTGGACGGAGGCCTCATACCTGGATTGGTTTACCCATCATGCAGCAAGGATTCCCTGGTGTCGGGTAAAATTCACCCCGACAGACATGGACAGACTGACCGATGCCAATCCACGTCGGTTTCTGGGTGTGACAAAGTCCCATGACTCGCGCCCAGTGCTTGGCCGCTAGGGTGCCGGTGGCAAAGTCCCGTGCACCCGGAAAACCGCCGACGGGTTGGAGTGGATCTGTGAGTGTTCGAGGCTGGTGCGGATGGGGGAGTATAGATGACAAACAATGCACCGCAAAGGCGCAGAGGACGCAGAGAAAAGAAAAAACCGTCGTTCCGGCGAAGGCCGGAACCCAGGATTCCCCTGCGCTCTCTGCGCCTCTACCGGTCAGGGTGTTTTAATGATGGCCGGTGGTCCTCGGGGGTGACGTTACCGGCCGTACTTAAAGCGGGCCAGGGGAATCTCACGGGCGAGGGCTGTGAGCTGTGATGTGCTCGTGGCGGGTTCCAGCACCAGGCTGACCAGCATGTCTTTTTTGAGAGGAATCATCACGGTCCCCGTTTTGGCCTTCTTGTCCAGATTGACCATGCACCTTTTGCCGGAGATGTTCACCGTCTTCATGACAACCCCGCCGGCTTCCATGTTCATGTTCATGGCCGACATACTCTGAAACCCCTGGACTTGGGGCGCCATTTGGCCGGCTACGACTGATAGTTGTGCCGTGCGAGCGCCATCCCGGGACTGGTATGTCTGATTCAGACTGGACCATTTCTGTCCTCCCATGTCCATATTCATTCCATCGGGCTCTCCCGATGCCTTCATTGTGCCCAAGGCCTTTGGTAGGGCCGACACCCAGGTTTTATAATCGAACGCGCTTGTAGCCGCGGGAAACACCAAGAGACACGCCAAAACAATACCCAGGACTCTTTTTGTCATTTTTCCCTCTCTTTCGTGTTCAAGAACTTACCGACAAATGAAGATCAACCCGATTGGATTTCTGATCATAAAATGGGCTTTGAGCGAAGAAAATAACTGTAAAAATACTATCAAAACCAGGCGGAAAGTCCAGAAAAATCGCGCCCGTCAAAGCAACAATCAAAGGGGCCCCTCAAAGGGCATCAGGCTATTTGACAATAAAAATCGAGTGCTTATTTTATTAAAAATACTAATATATTGGCGCATTTTGCAAGTATTTGCTACATGCTTGTGCGGTTGCGGGATGTCCGGGCAAGGGGTCTCTGATCGTTGAAGACGGGGATTCCATGTAGGCAATGAACGGACATGCCCTACCGGACGGCGCCATGGATATAGCGTAAGGAGATGATATCATGCGATTTGATAAATTTACCATTAAGTCACAGGAACTCATTCAGGAAGCTCAAGGTCTGGCCGGTCAATCGGGACATCAACAGATCGAGCCGGAACACTTGCTCAAGGCCATGTTGACTCAGCCGGAAGGGATTGCTCGGTCCATCGCCCAGAAGTTGGGCGCTTCCCCGGAGGCCGTGTTGAAGCAGGTGTCGGATGCTCTGGAAAGACGTCCCAAGGTAAGCGGCGCCGGTGCCGGCGAGGTCTATATCTCCAGCCGGTCCAAGCAGGTCTTGGACAAGGCATTTAGTGAGGCGGCGGAGCTCAAGGATGAGTATGTGAGTATAGAGCACATTTTAATGGCGTTGGCGGAAGAAAAGGGTGGTGACAGCGGACGTATTCTGTCAGAGGCCGGCATAACCCGGGACAGTGTCTTGCGGGTTCTGGTGGATATCCGCGGCAGTCAGCGAATTACTGATCCCAACCCGGAGGAAAAGTATCAGGCCCTGGATAAATTCACCCGGGACCTGACCGATTTGGCCCGACTGGGAAAGATCGACCCGGTCATCGGACGTGACGAAGAGATCCGGCGGGTGATTCAAGTCCTGTCCCGGCGGACCAAAAACAACCCGGTTCTGATCGGTGAACCCGGGGTTGGAAAGACGGCGATCGTAGAGGGATTGGCCCAGCGGATCGTAAATGGTGACGTGCCGGAGAGCCTGAAAAACCGACGTTTGGTCGCTTTGGATATGGGCACTTTGGTGGCAGGGGCAAAATATCGGGGTGAATTTGAGGATCGGCTCAAGGCGGTGCTTAAGGAAGTGGAGGGCGCCGAAGGAGAGATCATCATGTTCATCGACGAACTCCACACCATGGTGGGGGCCGGCGCCGCAGAAGGTTCGGTGGATGCATCCAACATGCTGAAACCCGCGCTTGCCCGGGGGAGCCTAAGGTGCGTGGGGGCGACCACCCTTAACGAATACCGAAAATATGTAGAAAAAGATGCGGCCCTGGAAAGGCGTTTTCAGCCGGTCCTGGTCCTGGAGCCAACAGTGGAAGATACCATTTCCATCCTTCGCGGACTCAAAGAAAAATACGAGGTCCATCACGGTGTTCGCATCAAGGATTCCGCCATCGTGGGAGCGGCGACCCTCTCGGACCGGTATATTGCGGACCGATTTTTGCCGGACAAGGCCATTGACCTCATCGACGAGTCGGCGTCTCGACTGCGCATCGAAATCGATAGCATGCCTGCAGAGATCGATGAGGTAGAGCGGAAAATGCTCCAGGTGGAAATCGAGCGGGAAGCCTTGAAAAAAGAAACGGACGAGGCATCCAAGGAGCGTTTGGAGAAACTGGAAGAGACCCGGGCGGAACTGAAAGAAAAAATCAATGAAATGAAAGCCCGGTGGCAGAATGAAAAGGAGGCCATCCAGACCATCCGGAAGGTGAAGGAGGAACTGGAGCAATCCAGAGTCGAAGCCCAGCAGGCCGAGCGTGAGGGCAACCTCGCCAGGGCGGCGGAGCTTCGTTACGGAGTGGCCAGTGAACTGGAAAAGCAATTGGATGCGGCCAAGGAGAAGTTGGCGGACCTGCAAAGTGAAAGTACGATGCTGAAGGAAGAGGTGGACGCCGAAGATGTCGCCGAGGTGGTGTCCCGGTGGACGGGCATACCGGTTTCCAAGATGATGGAAGGCGAGAAGGAAAAGATTATTCACATGGAAGATCGCCTTTCTCAGCGGGTCATCGGACAAGAAGACGCCATTACAGCGGTATCCGATGCGGTAAGGCGCTCCCGTTCGGGATTGCAGGACCCTAACCGGCCGATCGGGTCGTTTATCTTCATGGGGCCCACGGGCGTTGGGAAAACGGAGCTTGCTAAGGCCCTGGCGGAATTTCTTTTTGACGATGAACAGGCCATGGTTCGCATCGATATGTCCGAGTTCATGGAGAAGCACTCCGTGTCGAGGCTTATTGGTGCACCCCCTGGATACGTCGGTTACGAGGAAGGCGGATATCTTACCGAGGCGGTGCGGCGTCGGCCTTATTCAGTGGTCTTGTTTGATGAGATCGAAAAGGCTCACGCCGAGGTATTCAATGTCTTGTTGCAGATCCTGGACGATGGACGTATGACCGACGGACACGGCCGGACGGTTGATTTCAAAAACACCATGATCATCATGACTTCCAACATCGGCAGTCAATGGATCCAAGAATTGGGGGGACAAGAACGCGAGGAAATGGAAAAGCGGGTCATGGACGCCCTGCGGTCGCACTTTAAACCGGAGTTTTTGAACCGGGTGGATGACATTATAATATTCCATAACCTCACCTCCGAGCAGTTGATCGACATCGTGGAAATTCAGCTGGGCTGGGTAAAAAAACGTCTCCAGGATCACCACATCGAGTTGGAGGTTTCCCAGGATGCCAAGGCGCTGTTGGCCAAAGAGGGGTTTGATCCGGTGTACGGGGCTCGTCCGCTCAAGCGGGTTATTCAAAAGCGTTTGGAGAACCCGCTGGCCATGGAGATCCTCAAAGGCCGCTTTGCCGAAGGGGGGCGTGTTGTCGTAGATCGGGAAGGTGACGACCTGGTGTTCAGAGATTCCGAGATTGAATTGACAGCTACAGGGACTTAGGATAGAGGCTAAAGGCTCAAGGCTGAAGGCTCAAGGCTGAAGGTTAAGGGCTGAGGGCTGAAGGCTCAAGGCTGAAGACTGAAGATAGAGGTAGAGGTAAAGATATGGGAAATACGGTTAGAACAGCGCTCCTTTTGGGCGCATTGACAGGGTTGATTCTGCTGATCGGTCGGTATTTCGGCGGGAGAAGCGGGATGGTTATCGCCTTTTTCTTTGCGGTGGCGATGAACTTTGGCAGTTACTGGTTTTCCGATAAGATCGTCCTTCGACTCTATCGGGCTCGATCCGTTTCGGAAAGAGAAGTTCCGAGGCTGTACGCGACGGTCAGGCAGCTTAGTCAGCAGGCGGGGCTTCCCATGCCCAAGGTGTGTGTGATTCCCTCGGAGTCTCCCAACGCTTTCGCTACCGGGCGCAACCCCGAGCATGCCGTGGTCGCGGTTACGCAAGGGATTTTAGACCTGTTGAATGAGCAGGAACTCAAAGGGGTCCTTGCCCACGAGTTGGCTCATGTGAAGCACCGTGACATCTTGATCGGATCTATCGCGGCCACCCTGGCGGGTGCGATCATGATGATCGCCAGCTTTGCCCGATGGGCGGCCTTGTTTGGCGGTGTCGGCGGCCGGGATGATGATGACGGGGGCGGGATGATCGGCCTGATCGCCATGTCAATCCTGGCCCCATTGGCGGCCATGTTAATCCAGATGGCTATATCCCGGTCTCGGGAGTATGCCGCCGACGCGGCGGGAGCCGGCTATGCCGGGAATCCGCAGGGATTGGCCAGTGCGTTGAACAAGATTGCTTCCGCTTCCCGGCGGATTCCGATGAAGGCGGAGGCTGCCACGGCGCACATGTTCATTATGAATCCATTATCCGGCAAAAGCTTAATGAGCCTGTTCAGTACCCATCCGCCGGTGGAAAAGCGTATCGAAAAGCTGGTTCGGAAGACCGCTTAAATTTGACGTTCCCCGTTTTGGATGCGCCTTGACGGTGCCGGGATCCAAAGAGACACCGGCACCGTCAGGCGCTTTACTTTTGATGAGGAGGAGGCGCCGATGGAAGACTGTATTTTTTGTAAGATCGTCAAAGGCGAGATGCCCTGTTTCAAGATTTATGAAGATGCCCACACCTTGGCCTTTCCGGACATCAATCCCGTTACCACGGGACACACATTGGTGATTCCCAAGAATCACTATCAGAATCTGTACGAAATCGCCCCTGAAGATCTCGCCGCGGTCCACGAGTCGGCACAAAAAGTAATGCACGGCATACGGAAGGCCTTGGATCCCATCGGCGTCGCCGTTCTTCAGTTGAATGGCCGTGGCGTCAATCAGGTGGTAATGCATTATCACGTGCATCTTATTCCTCGGGCTGCGGATGACCCGCCGTTGGCGCTGAGTGACTGTGGGGCAAAGCCCGCGGACATGGACCAACTGAAAGAGACCGCCGAAAAGATCGCCGCCGTGGTTATGTAAGATGGAAAACAGAAAACTGGCTATTGCCTTCGAAAGTGAAAAGCTTACCTACAGTAGTGAGGCCGTCGATTTATACAACACGGGTATTACTCAGATACTGAGTGTTGCCGCTGCGCGGGGTCACGAACTCTATCATTTCAGCATGCCTGACCTTTACCGGCATGAAAACGAACCCTATGCCCGGGCATCGGTTCTGGAACTACCTGCCGGCTGGGAGGGAGATCCCGTATCCAGTTACAAGTCACTGATCAAGGTTGCCGATCGCCCGCTGAAGCTGGCCGACTTGGATATTTGTTTTGCCCGCGGCGATGACATTCGTAATGTTCACACGGAGAACCTGGATGTATTAAAACCGATGGACGACCGGGGTGCATTGTTCGAGAGTATCAAGGCAACCTTGGCGACGACTGATAAATTTGAGCTGGTGAAACGGGTTCCCGACGTACCGCAACCGCAAACATATGCCGCATCTTCCCTATCCGAAGCCCGCAGGGCGGTGGAAAAGCTCCCCAAAGAGGCGAACTACTTTATCATCAAGGACCGGTTCGGTTTCGGCTGTGGATTGCAGGTGCATCGGGTGGCGTTTGCTGATCCCGAGGTTGACAAGATTATCGAAATGTACCTGTCCAAATACACCCATATCCTGCTTCAGGAATTTTGCCCGGAGGTAAGAAACGGGGATCTCGTGGTGACATTCTTTGACGGAAACCTGATCGCGCCCATGCTTCGAGAGCCGGCTTTCGGTGAATGGAAGACGAATCTTACCTTTGGTTCCAACCAGATCGTTCATGTCCTGACAAACGAACAGGAGCGTATCGCCAGGGCGGTCATCGCGGCATTTCCGGAAATCCGCTATGCTTCCGTTGACATGCTTGACACCGGAAAAGTTCTCGAAATCAATGCGTTTCCCGGTGGTAAAGGGCTTTACGAAATCTACGGGGTTTCGGTGGGGGCCATTATCATGGACAAGATCGAATCAGAGATCTTGAAAGTCCCCTCACCCCCAAGCGACGTTTCGATTTCGCTCGTGGAACAACCGATTACGCCGTGGAGCAGCGTGCATGCCCTTTACAGGGACTTTGAGCCGGAGATCTCCGTGCTGGATGTCTTCTGCGAGGAATCCTATGCGCTGCCGATACAGGATTTGATCGATTTCACTCCCCGTTCAAATGATTATATCCTTTCCGTTCCCCATTCTGGCATCTTGGTTCCTGAAGAATTCACCGGCAAATTTGACCTCAAGCCGGAGTGCTTTAAGGAAGTGGATATGTTGAGTGATATTCTCTATGAAGGACTCGACGGGCTACAACTGGTGTCTCGCCTCGCTCCTTTTTTCGTGGATATGAATCGGACACGGGACGGCATTGAGGACAATGATTTGCCCGCGCATCTGAAAAACTCCGCCGTTGAGTATTATACGATCGACAACAAATTGTTCCTTAAAGAAGCTTACACGGCCCGGGAACGAGAGAAAGTGATGCGCTATTATGAACTCTACCACAACATATTAACCTATCTTGCCCGGAACATGGTTAAAGAGCGGGGATATGCGCTTATTATCGATGGACATGCCATGTCCTCCGTGGGATGGGGGAGAGTCAAGGATAAGGGTCGGCAGAGAAGCAACTTCGTGGTGGGTACCCTGGATGAGCAGTCCGCCGATTCCCAGATTATTTACGCGTTTTGTGATGCGTTACAGAATGCGGCGATGAAGCATAATCTCGGACTGTCCATAGCCAGAGACAAACCCTACTCAGGGGGATTTATCACCCGTCATCACAACGATCCGGACAATCATGTTCACGTCATCCAACTGGAAGTGACGATGGACACGTACATGCATGAAGCGGTGGAAAAAGACAAAATTAAACGCTATGCGCTCAAACAGCCTCGGATAAAGATCGTCCAGGACATTATCAGCCATGCCATCGAAGCTGCAAGCCGGGCGGCAAAACACCTTCAAGCATAGGTACTTGTGGGCGTTGTCCGACAAGTTGCCCGTGTTCAGGCAGAGCCAAACGGGTTTCCGCAGGTTGGTGTTGCCGAAAAACGGCTTTGGATGAGGG
>CAZHHS010000009.1:0-22232 GCA_964532395.1 uncultured Desulfobacterales bacterium
GATTACGGGAATATCGGGACGAACCCGCATCAGGGCTTCAGCCAGGTTTTCACCGGTCATGTCGGGCATGGTCATGTCGGTGATCACCAGGTCATACCTGTCCGGCTGCTCCCGAAAAGCCGCCAACGCCTCAACGGCCTGGGTCGTTGATTCCACGTGATACCCCAGCTTCTTGAGCATTTGCTCCGCAGCCTTAACCATGGCCTCCTCATCGTCCACCAACAGGATTCGTTCGCTGCCCGTGGGGACCGACCGGTCGCTCGCTGCCGTTTCCACCTTGGCTTCACGTGCCAGCCGGGGCAAAAGCACGCTGAAGGTGGCCCCTTTTCCGGGTTCACTGCGTACAGTAATGGCGCCCTCATGGCTTCGCACAATCCCATGGACCACTGACAGCCCCATCCCGGTCCCCTCGTTTACCGGCTTGGTGGTAAAAAAAGGATCAAATATCTTTTCCATCAGCTCCGGCTCGATCCCCACGCCCGTGTCACTCACCGTCAGCATCACATACCGTCCCGGCCCTATATTCGGATACGCCTTGGCCGCTTCGGTACCGAGTGCCACCGTTTTGAGGTCCACCGCCAAAACGCCTCCTGTTTCCTGCATGGCATGACTCGCATTGGTACACAGGTTCATGATAATCTGCTGCATCTGCGTCGGATCGGCCCACACCGGACAAGGCGCCCCTTCTATGTCTTGCCTGATCTCAATGGTCGTGGGTATCGAGGACCGCAACAGCTTGAGGCTTTCCTTGAGCATCGGGGTTAAATCCATTGAAATACGCTGCTGTGCCGACTGACGGCTGAAAGCCAAGATTTGCCCAACCAGGTCCTTGGCCCGGTGTCCGGCCTTCATGATTTCATCCAAATTTTCTTGAACGGGATTGTCGGCGGGAATGGTCAACTTCGCCAGATCCGTTTGCACCATGATCGGGGTCAGGGCATTATTGAAATCATGGGCAATGCCACCGGCCAGTGTCCCAATCGATTCCATCTTCTGGACTTGCCGAAGTTGGGATTCGAGCATATTTTTCTCTTCTTCCTCGCGTTTCCGGTCGGAAATATCTCTGGCAATCGATAGCACATACGGCGCTCCGTCACTTTCAAAGACTCTGCTTGATATCTCTACAGGAATCTCTTCTCCCATTTTGGTTACGTGGACCATTTCGAAAACGGATTTACCGGTCTCCGCCAATGTTGCGAGGGCATGCTGCCGGCTTTCGTCTGTGCCGCCGCCATCGATATCTGGCGGCGTCATATCCAGCAATTCTTCCCGGCTATAGCCGAGTCTATTACAGGCGATTTCATTGACCTCAACGAACTTACCGGGGTTACGGTCGTTTATCCCATGCACGAAAATCGCATAGTTGCCGCTATTAAAGAGTAAATCATACTCGTCTTTTCTCGTGCGCAAATCTATCTCGGCCTTTTTGCGCTCGGTGACATCTACCCAGTTAAGCACGACATTCGTCAATTCACCCTCGGGACTAAAAATCGGAAACATCGTGGCTTCGATGCTGACTGAGTTTGAACCGTTCAAATCCATGGTGGGTATGTCGTTGCCGTCCCACTCACAACTGAAACTAACGGTCTTTCCCTCCTCATATACCGTCCGAATCAGCGGCATCAGCCCCTGTCGTTCGACAAGGGGATCTTCCAGGACATTATACTTGCCCACCAATTGCTCATCGGTGAGGTTCAGGAACCTCTTGAGGGCCGGATTGGCCCGTTGCAAGGTCCCTTCTGCATCGGAAATCCAGGTCGGAAAAGGACTCTGCTCGATGATTCGATCGAGAAAGGCCTCTCTGGCCTTGAGCGATGATTCCGCCTGTTTACGTCTTTCTTCCAGCCCGATATCATGCAATCCAAAGGCAATGTCCCCGGTAACTTCTTCAAACAGGTCCTGCTCTTCTTCATCCGTGGCACACCCCTTGGGAACGGAAACAACCAGAAAACCGTAAGTTCTGTCATCATATTTCAAGGGGGCCGCCATTGCTGAACTGCTTAGTTTTGCGCAATTTTCAGACAACGGACAATCGCAGGTTGAGCCCGGATCTTCTATGACAATTATTCCCGATTCGGCTCCCGCCTGTTTGCAACAAGACGGAAGTTTGCCTTGCTCCAGTTCTTCCTGCAAAGAAACGAGCCCGCCTCCGTCGCCGGCCCCAGCAAGTGAAATCACGCTATCATCTTTATCCACAAGGGCCGCCCATGCATTATGAAACCCTCGTGCTTCCAGCAGGTTTTCACAGGCCCCTTCAATCAAACGATCGCGATCCTTTTCCCGGGTAATCAGCTGATTGACGTTTCGTATCGCCCTTAAAACGGCATTCAGGTGGTCCATGCGCTTTTCTGCCGCCCGTTTTTCGGTTACATCCCGAAAAACAAGCACCACACCTGCGATCGCCCCTTCGGAATCGCGGATCGGCGCACCACTGTCGTCGATAGGCCGCTCGGACCCATCCTTTGAAATCAGCACCGTATGATTGGCGAGTCCTACCACAAAGCCTTCGCGAAGCACCTTGTCCACGGGACTTTCCACCGTATTACGGGTTTCTTCGTGGACTATGCGGAATATCTCATTCAGGTGAAGCCCTTTGGCTTGCGCAAGTGACCAGCCTGTAAGGTCTTCCGCCACAGGATTCATCCGCGTGACGTGCCCCCGGGCATCTGTTGCAATCACCGCATCTCCGATGGAATCGAGCGTTATGGCCAGATTCTGTTCGCTCTCCCGGAGTGCCGCCTCCGCCTGTTTGCGTTCGGTGATGTCTCTACAGTATACCGCCAGCTTGGAATCCGAACCGTCTCCATGATGCACTGGAACGATTCGATTAAAAAACAAACGGCCATCCATTTCATCTTCGAATTCAACCGGCTTGTCGGTTTGAAGCACTCGATTGGCATAGCCCACCCGCCTTTCAGCGACTTGAGACGGTAAAATGTCCAGGACCTTCTTGCCCACAAAATCTCTTCTGTCTATATTGAGTGCCCTGGCAGCCGGTTCGTTGGCAGCCAAGTAACGTAAATCGGAATCAAGAAGCACGGCGATTTCGTCCATAGCATCCAGGAGTCCGACTGAGGTGCCTTCGCTATCGCCATGTGGCTGTCCGGCCTGCTCGCGCTTCTCGGCTTTCTTTTCCAATTCCTTTACTCTGGCTTCAAGTGTTTCATAGCTGGGTTTTTTCGACATCAAATAGTCTCCGGTAAAATATGTTTTTGAGCCGTCGTTTTAAACGTCCGAGTCGAGTACCTTCCGGACGGTTTGTGCAACATCTTTAAAATCGAACGGCTTCATGACAAACGCCCGTATTCCCATACCCAGCGCCTTTTCTTCATCCATTTGATGACTGAAGCCGGTACAAAGGATTACGGGAATATCGGGACGAACCCGCATCAGGGCTTCAGCCAGGTTTTCACCGGTCATGTTGGGCATGGTCATGTCGGTGATCACCAGGTCATACCTGTCCGGCTGCTCGCGAAAAGTCGCCAACGCCTCAACGGCCTGGGTCGTTGACTCCACGTGATACCCCAGTTTTTTGAGCATTTGTTCACCGACCTTCACCACAGTCTCTTCATCGTCCACAAACAGGATCCGTTCGCTGCCCGTGGGAACCGACCCATTACGCACCACCGTTTCCACCTTGGCTTCCCCCTCCAGCCGGGGCAAAAGCACGCTGAAGGTGGCCCCTTTCCCGGGTTCACTGCGTACAGTAATGTCGCCCTCATGGCTTCGCACAATCCCATGAACCACTGACAGCCCCATCCCGGTCCCCTCGTTTACCGGCTTGGTGGTAAAGAAAGGATCAAATATCTTTTCCATCAGCTCCGGCTCGATCCCCACGCCCGTGTCACTCACCGTCAGCATCACATACCGTCCCGGCCCTATATTCGGATACGCCTTGGCCGCTTCGGTACCGAGTGCCACCGTTTTGAGGTCCACCGCCAAAACGCCTCCTGTTTCCTGCATGGCATGACTCGCATTGGTACACAGGTTCATGATAATCTGCTGCATCTGCGTCGGATCGGCCCACACCGGACAAGGCGCCCCTTCTATGTCTTGCCTGATCTCAATGGTCGTGGGTATCGAGGACCGCAACAGCTTGAGGCTTTCCTTGATCATCGGGGTTAAATCCATTGACACACGCTGCTGTGCCGCCTGGCGGCTGAAGGCCAAAATTTGCCCAACCAGGTCCTTGGCCCGGTGTCCCGCTTTCATGATTTGATCCAGACCCTTTTGCACGGGATTGTCGGCGGGAATGGTCAACTTTGCCAGTTCCGTTTGCAGCATGATCGGCGTAAGGGCATTGTTGAAATCGTGGGCAATGCCACCGGCCAGCGTCCCGATCGACTCCATCTTCTGGCTTTGCCGAAGTTGGGATTCAAGCTTTTTGCGGTCGGTTTCGTCCCTGGCAGCCGCAAAAGTCACGCCCCGTTCAGGGCGAGGATGAGACGTCCAGTTAAGCCAACGGTACTCCCCGTTCTTGCAGCGGTAACGATTTTCGAAATTAATGACTCTTTTGCCCTGCTTCAGCTCCTTTTCCAAGATGTCGATCGTGGACCGGATGTCCTCGGGATGAATGAAATCCAGAAAAGGCCTGCCCAACAGTTCCTCCTCCGAGTAGCCCAGAGTCCGGGTAAACGATGGGTTCACCTTCTTAAATGTGGCGCTGTTGATGTCGGCAATACAGATCAGATCGAGAGACATTGAAAATATCGTCTGGAGTTCTTCCTCGGCTTCCTTTCGGTCCGTCATGTCCGTAATCATGGAAAAGGTACCGCCGACCTCTCCATCCGCATCAAGCATCGGTGTCGCACTGACGATGGCCAACAGCTCACGGCCGTCTTTCCGCCGGAACCGGATATCATGTCGACCGCCGACTTCCTGTGCTCCCTTTTCGATTCTGGTTTCACAGGCTTCCCCATTCGCCTGGCTGAGGAAATCCGACATTCTTTTACCGATCATTTCTTCCAAAGAATAACCAAGCAGTGCCTCAACTTCATGGTTGACATACGTGGTCAGACCCTTTTTGTCAGTAATCCAGATGCCTTCCAATGCCGTATCGATGATGGTGCGAAATGTTTTTTCGCTTTTCCAAAGCGCCTCCTCCGTTCGCTTACGCTCCGTAATGTCGGTGGAGATGCCGACCATTCTCCATGGCTCCCCCTTGCTATCCTTAATCAGCTTGGTACGGCAATCCAAAATTATCTCCGTACCATCTGAAGCATAGTTTATCACCTCGCCACGCCACTCACCGTTTTTGATGGTCTCGTTGATGATTTCTGTCTGAGTAGCGCCTCTCGAAGGATCTTCGCCAAAAGCCGTAACCGACCTGCCGAGCAGCTCTTCCCGGGTACTTTTCAGGGTAGATAATTCCGCTTCATTGACGTACGTAATATTGCCGTATAGATCCGTTGCCGTTATACAATCTTGAATGCCGTCAAGCAGCATCCCTCGAAAACGAAGCTCGTCCTCCCGTCGCTTAAGCCCGGTGATATCTTTTCCAATTCCGATAACCGCCTTCTTTCCTTGATAGGTAACGGGTGTAATCGCAAGTTCCAGGGTTCTGATGTCACCGTTGATAAAATATTCAGTCTCCAAGGTGCCGCCTGTTTCCCACACCGGCCGGTGATTTGTTTCCTGTTTTGGTCTTTTCCCCGGGGGAGCAAAGTCAAAGACGGCCATTGTCAGAAGACGCTCTTTTTCCGTTTGTACGAAATCCAAAAAGGCCCGGTTGGCATCGAGGTATCGACCCTCGGCGTCAATGATTGCAACCGGGTGGAGATTGCGCTCGATCAGTGTTTCATGAAGCTTCTCGCTTTCTTCCAACCGCCGCACACTGGACCTGAGCTCGCGCTCCAGTTCTTTTACCTTGCGTTCAAGTTCTTCATATGTCGGTTTATTTGGCATCCCAATACCCTTAAGGCTGCGCTTTGATGCATACATCGCCATTTTAATTGGTATAACACATTAATACTATTATATGTTATCCCAAACGCAGCAGTCAAGTCTTGTGACGACGGGTTTTCAGTGGTAATGGGCAGCAAACAAGGATAGGGTGGCGTACTTCGTGGCGCATGTCGCAGTGATTCAAATGTCACGAGCGCTTTGTATAAGTTGTTCGAAAGACCATTATGGATGGGAGCCAGATTATGACAGGCCCGGGTCAATCCGTTTGAATGACTTCGTTCACCTTGCTCGAAAACTCGGCAAGCGAAAACGGTTTTTGAACAAAACCTCGGGCACCTTTGTCAAGGATCCCTTGTGCAGAGCTGTTCGGGGCATATCCACTACAGATGAGCACCTTGAGGGAAGGTCGCTCTGTAAGAAGTGAGGCAAGCACCTTATCCCCGGCCATGTCGGGCAAACCAATATCCAGAATGACCAAATCAATCTTACAATCATGGGCATTGACGACCTTTATGGCCTCTCTGCCCGAGGTCGCAGTCAAGACATCGTATCCAAGCATCTGCAATGCCTTTTTCATCGCCGCCATAACGGGCGCTTCATCTTCTACGGCCAAAATCGTCCCCTTGCCGGCCGTCAGTTGTTCCCTCTTTTCTTCAGCATCCGCTTCTTGAACATAGACGGCGGGAAAATAGACTTCGACGGCGGTTCCTTTCCCCACCGCGGAATGGATATCGATCCAACCCTCATGGTTCTTGACGATGCCATATGTGGCAGCCATACCAAGCCCTCGACCTTGAAACTTTGTCGTAAAAAAGGGGTCGAAGATCCTTTTCTTGGCTTCTTCATCCATGCCTTTGCCATTATCCTCGACTCTGAGATAGACATAGCTTCCCGGCTTTGAACCGACGCGGTTTTTTGCCACTTCTTCATTTATTTCCGCAGTGCCTGTGCTGATAGTGATATAGCCTGTTCCTTCGACGGCCTCTCCGGCGTTGGCGGTAATAGCCGAAAGTATCATCTGCATCTGCGCAGGATCAGCGGAAATATTCGGGAGATCAGCTGGAAGATCCGTCTCGATGTGGACATCGGGGTCATCATGATGGAGAATTGAGGGCAGTCTATCCTCGATGAAGCGGCTTAAAGAGATATTTTCGGTTCTGTATTTTCCGCCCTGGGCATAGGCCATCAACTGACTTGTCAAATGGGCCATTCGACGGGCTGAATCCAATATCGGGTTTATAAATTCCATTATCCCCCTGTCATCAGGCCGGTCCAGTTTCAGCAATTCAACATTGGTGACAATGGTTGACAGGGCATTATTGAAATCATGTGCAAGCCCTCCGGCAAGGGTTGAAATGGCCTCCAGTTTTCTGACTTGCAAAAGTGCCCTTTCAGCTTGCTTGCGCTCGGTGACATCGATGAAAGTGCCCATAATCTGGGAGACCGATCCGTGGCTACGGGCAAAAGCGGTATCACGGGAAAAGCACCAGATCCACCGACCCTCCTTGGTCTTAAACCGATACTCAATTTCCAACACCGCTTCATCCGAAACGTCCTTTATGCGATCAAAATGCGCAGCCACGGCAGCTTGATCATCCGCGTGAAACAACGAGAAGAACTCCGATTGCCCCATTTGTTGGATGTCGTCCAGCGTATAGCCTGTCAGGTTCGTATATTCGGAATTGATAAATATGTTTTTGCCCTGAATCAAATCGTAGATGTAGATGGCGGTCACTGAAGCACGAAGAACCCGATCCGAAAATGATTTTTTTTCCATGGTCAAAGATCCTTCGAAAAAAGAAATGATTACGAAACGACCGCAATCTCAGAAGAAGGCCCCGCATTTCAACAGGTTCGAGGAGGGCATTCAAGGAAATGAATCGCTGGTTTATGTTTGAGTAACGCAAAGTGAACAGAAATAAAATATAAAAAACTAGTAGTACAATAGTATTGTCAGGATACTATTATGCGCACATTAGGAGAGGGTTTGTAGATAGGATCTTAGATTTACTTTTCTATTCAATATATTAAGCCTTTTTCTGATCTTGAATCTTTGGACCGATACGGCGTTGGCGGAAATGTTCAAAGCGGCGGCTATTTCTTTGGTCGTTTTCCCTTTTCCGACCAGATCGGCAATTTGTATTTGACCCGGTGTAAGATTGGCCATTTCCGAGGTCAAATTCCTTGCAAGGGGTGATACCAGCCGGTCTAAATTGGCTGCTATAAGTTCCAAGTAAGCCCTGTTCCGACCACTCATCCTTTCTTTGTCCATTTTATCAATGTAAGGTGCTATCAGCTTGTTTGCGTTCTCCACCACGTTTTCCTCAAGCCGCCTCATTTCCTGTTCACGGTGCTCGATGAGCACCTGAAGTCCCATATTAACATTTTCCAGTCGATCCTTTGTTTCTTTCAGTATGTTTTCTTCCCGTTTTTGCTTGGTGACATCCCGATGCGTACCGACGACGAGTGAGGGGTTTCCTTCATGATCATATCGAATCACTCTGGCACTCGATGCAATCCAAATGAACCTACCGTCCTTTCGTCTCAGTCTAAATTCGGTCTTATACCTTTTTGACTCGCCGGAAAGATATCGGTTGAAGGCCTTTTCCACTTGGCGTCGGTCGTCGGGATGAATCTGTTCAATCCACCATTCGCCCTTCACGGGCTGCAGGTCGGACCCATAGTCCAACATCTTTAATGCTATTTCATCAAACGTTACCAATCCCGTCTCGACATCCCACTCCCAGACCCCCTGCTCCGCACTTTCCATGGCCAAATGCAACCGTTTCATGGCCTCCTGCAAGCTTCTCTCGGTCTTTTCCCTTTCATCGATGTTATGACTGTTTTGAAGAGCGACGGCAGCCAGTGAACCAAAACTAGTGGCTATCTTTGCGTCCTTTTCGTCGAAATCCGTCGACTTGTTGGCCAACCCGATCAGGCCGACCGTCGTACCATCCAGAATCAACGGGGCAAACAACACGTTCTTTAAGGTCACATGCCCTTTCGGCAAGAATTCAACCCATTCGCTGTGCATGAAATCATTGTCATATATGGCTCTATTCTCTTCGTAGGCCTGGGCTCTCATCCCCCTGATAGGCATCGGCAGTTCCGGGTTGACGGTACAGGTGAGACCGCCCGCCTCCAAGAAAAGCACCTCGTTTTCCTCACCGGTTTCACTGAGCAAAGCAACATAGCCGGATGTGGCACCAATCAGATCCTTGCAATAGTCGAATATGGACCGGGCGGTATCCCTAAATGACTTTTGTTCCATAACCGCCCGTGAACCCTGCATTAGCGCAACAAGCTCTTGGTTCCGGCGATCGGCAACGTCGATTGCGGCCAATAATTGAGCCGCCAAATCATCTCCTATTCTGTTTTCCTGTTTTAATTGCGAAATCTTCTCCCTGATTCCGCTTTCTTCAAACTGTTCATACATCACATATCAACCCCAACAACCACGAGGCTTCTGCAATCTCTTACCCTGTCACTGTTTTAATCCGGGCTTGGGTTTCATGTAATCCTTCAGGTTCACTCATTCATTTTCGTCTTCACCATGGACGGTGACGATACCGAGAAATCCGTCAACGGTGATCCGGTCTCCCGTCTTGATCACGGAAGCCGCCTCCGGAACCCCGGTAACACAGGCAAGTCCATATTCGCGGGCAATAATGGCACCATGAATCAACATGCCCCCGCGTCGTTCCACAATGCCTTCGCAAAGCGGTATCACAAAGGTCATCGTTGGATCCAAGGCGTCGCACACCAATATGCCTCCCGCCTCGAATCCGATCAATTCAGAGGCATCACCAATCACCTGGGCTCTGCCGCTGGCGATACCGGGACCTGCCGGTTGGCCCATGATTTGCCTGACCCGAAATCGATCGCCGGCTTTCTCCACCACCGCAGACCCGGCCGTTTGGGAGTCGGACCCATACGCCTTCAAAACCTCGGCGAGTTCGTTTGCGTGCCCCGCCTTCGCCATGCGACGACGTCCCTCGCTAACCGCTATATCCAGTTGTCCCCTGATCCGGCCCAAATAGATATTATCGTCATCTCTCAGTCGATAGCTGGCCCGCCCCAGATCGAGCAGTGCTTCCGCATGGGACTGTTGGTCACCGGGGAAACGAGCGACAAAATCTTCTTTGAGGCCCTGGAGGTCCCCTTGTGACGCCACCCGCCTCCCAGCCGGGCGGCGGGCCATTTGCATCAGAAGCCTCACAATGGCATCTTCGCCGGAGACGCACTGGTCCGTACCGCAGGACAAATCACCGAACCTCTCGATGAACTCGGTCAGCATCTTGGAAAAATCCTTGTAGTCGGTAGCAGGTGCCCCACGCTTCAAGTGTGCGTGAAGATCGCCATCTTCGCGGATCATACCGGCCAAGCTCTCCAGCATCTGATTTCTTTTGAGGCTGACCATTTCCGTCGCCCCGAGAAGCGTCATGAACTCATAGGGGTCCGACGGTCGAACCATGCTGTTATACACCTGGCCGAAAAGTCTTATCCCATGAGCCATGGGAATAAACTCTTCCTCATAGGTTCTTTCCCATTGGCGATACAGCGTTGATCTCGCTTCGATTTCTCGAGCGAGTTCGACGTCGGACAGTCTCGCCGGATCGATCCTGCCCAGGACTTGCGCATCACGTTCCATCCGGGGGATCAGGTCTTCTTCAATCTTTTTGCGAAGTGCCTTCAGGGTTTCAAAGCTCTTTTTCAAACTCAGATACCAGGATCTCTTGTCATCATCCACGCCCGAGGCCGCGGACGTCACCGGCCGGGACTGAAGTACGTAGAGCACGTCGTCGGAAATCGTCCACTCAACATCTTGCGGACCACCAAAAAGCGCCTCGGCCTGATGGACGAGTTCAAACACCCGTTCGATCCCCCCCGAATCAAGCGGGGGATGATCCGCCCGATCCCCGGACAAGTCACTCAGTCGAATGCCCCCGGAGGCGGATACCATTATCCTCCCCCGATCGGCCGGCACGTGAGCCAGTAGCCTCCCACTGTCCCGATCCAAAATCCACCGATCCGGTGTCACGGTGCCGTCGACCAACCCCTGATTCAATCCGTACACAGCCTCGATGATGACTTGTGAGCCATCGTTGGGGTTTTTCCCGAAGACGACTCCCGATCGCTCGCCGTCAATCATTTCCTGGATCACCACGGCCATGGCACTCCGGTCGGTCTTGAGGTCCAATTCCTGCCTGTACAGCAAGGCACGATCCGACCACAGAGAGGCCCAAACCCGCCGCACATGGTCCAAAATGGCCTCCCCGCCTTTGACATTGACATACGATTCGTGGAGACCGGCAAACGAACGCTGGGGGCTGTCTTCCCCGAGCGCCGACGATCTCACCACCACCGCTTTGTCACGAAATGTGTCCTCGATGGACGTGTAAAGTGTTTCGTAAAGTTCAGGCGGGAGCGGCATCTTCAGAAAGAGATTCTCGATTCGCAACGCCGCATCCCAAAGCTCTTCCCACCGCATGTCCTTGAAGGCTTTCCGGTTCAATTCCATTAAAATCCGCTCCCGCAATCCGCTGGAAGCAAGATATGCGTCATACGCCTGGGTGGTCACGCACAAGGCCGGAGGCACGGCCATGTTTCGCTGAGACATCAAGGCCAGCGCAAAGGCCTTACCGCCCACCGTCGGCCGGTCTTCTTTGCGGACGTCACGAACGCTCAGAACCAGACTCATGAGACCATCTTGAGTTCCACAACATTTTGGAACTCCCTGACAATGTCATATTTTTCAACGGAAATCTTCATAAGCGCACAGCTCGCCGATCGGGCAAAGGTTTCCAGGAAGGGGTGTTTTGAAAGGAACAGGCGCAACAGGGCTTCCTTCTCCTGCCCCGAAACCTCTTCGGCCACACCTATTGCCGAAACCGCCATTGCGTCATTGATATCGGAGGCTCTGTTTTCCCGGTTGTCTATCATCATGGACACGTGAGGATCTTCGCCGATATTGGTGAACTTCCGTGTCGCCCGGGGGGTAACGAAAATCAGCCGTTTCCCATCCTCAACGGCGGCAAAGGCCACCAGATTGGTATACGGCTGACCCGCTTTTTGAGTGGCGAGAACAGCATATCTTTGGTTCGAGAAAAGCCTGTCGAGAAGCGAAAGCAGTTCTTTCTCTTCATCGTATCGGTGTGATCCGCTTTTCGATGTTTGCTTCACCCTTTGGACTTTTCCTGCATCATTTGCCGCGTTTGCAAAAGGAGACTTTACCCCATTCATCTCTAGGTATTACCGAGGCATTATGCTACAAGTGAATGTATTATGTCAATCCGCTAAGGGATCTCCTGATTCACCACAATAGTTCAAGGCGAAGAGAGGGAGAAACAGAATCGTCAAGCCAGCGAGTAGCAACACGATTATGACGATGAATAGGTATTCCTGTATCGAAACCGGTCTTACGATGGATCGCCCCTGCGCCGTCGTCTGGGATCTGCTCACAGACACCACCCAATGGCCCCGCTGGGGCCCTTCCGTCCGTATGGTCAGATCGTCACATCGCTATATCCGGTTGGGGACCACGGGCCACGTCTTAACGGCCCTGGGCGTGTGGGTCCCCTTCGTGATTACCGAGATGACTTACGGGAGATCCTGGTCCTGGAAGGTGCTCGGCATTCCGGCCACCGGCCACCGAGTGGATCGCATCGGCAGGGACGGTTGTCGCCTGGTTTTTCAGATACCCTTTTTCGGCGCACCGTACATCATCGTCTGCCGCATGGCACTTCACCGGATTTCACGGGTTCTGAAAAACGGACAAACCTAACATTATGGAAGGACGGAGGATTCTACGATGAATCGATGCCCGTCACCCGGGAAAACCTGTCGCGGATATCTTCGACCCGTTTCCGGTTGACGCCGAAGTCAAAATACCCCACCCGCGATGCCGATCTGACGTGAATCAGCTTGGATTCGGGGTCGAAACAAAATTCCACATCATCGACAAACCGAAAGACCCTTGAAGTAAATTTAACGTGTATATACCCATCGTCCGCCTTGACCACCCGGCCACGCGGTTGTTCGCGGAGGGCGGACAGAAGATCCCGTCGCGCCTTCGCCGGGTCACTCGTGTATTCGAAAGGACGAACGCAACTTGACGGATCGGCACTTTGAGACGAAACACAATTGGGCGAATCCGGACAAGGCGACAGCCGTCCCTGGCTACACCCCAAATGAGTTGGTTTCACGCCTGAACACCCCCATAGCAAGAAAGGTAAGCACACCACTACCATGTGCCATTTTCGAAATCCCGACAAAACACGTATCCCCCAGGTCTGTCTCAACGGCGCTCTATATCGGACCTAAATAAAAGGGGGCCGGCAGCTGATGCTGCCGGCCCCGTCATTCAAAACGGACTTAAATTTCTCTCGGACATCCTAACCGGGGACCGAAACCGGCGATGCACTGCCGATGGCGTTCATGGTCTCTTCGTACTTGGATCTCATGTCGACATGCGCGTCATCGATTTCCTTCTTGGCAGGACTCCACTCCGTAGGACATTCTTTTTCAAGCTGGGTGATTCTGTCCTCCATCTGGGCCATGAGCATATGCAAATCCTCGACATTGGGAAGAATCTTTTCTTTCTCCGCGGTTCCCAATTTGTCCAGTCTGCGCATGGCATCATACATCTTGGCCTTCCAAGCGGTCAGTTCCATGTTCATCGACTTGCAATAATCTTGAACATCCATTTCTTTCCCTCCTTCTACTCTTGGGTTTGTAATTGTCCAAGGTCAACACGACCCCTGGGTCCCTGGTTTTCAAACCAACCACCGACAATCTCACTAAACTTTTGTCCTGAAAAATTTTAACGGTCAGTAACGGGCTTAAAAATATCCTATGAACGTTGGAGACAACAGCTTCCCCTTTAATAAAAACATAGTCACAGTAGCAGCTTTGTCAAGCGTATACTGCCCTTTTGCTCGTCCACGCACCGATTCTCACAGCAGCGGTTCCACATGGTCTGTTGGCCGGATTATCTCGTTTTCACTTCATTTTTACGGGTGAGATGATATACTCCCCACACGCGTCAAACCATACACCCCCGATAAAATGAAAAAAGCACCTGAAACAAAACGGGAAAACAAACACTTAAACATACGTCTGGCGGTCTTGCGATGGATCGACTCCGACTGGAACACAGACGGGCAAACCGGATCGGGCATCGACTGGGTCCGCGTCCTGCCCTTTCTGCTCTTGCATGTCGCTTGCCTCCTCGTATTCGTGGTCGGCTGGAGCTGGACCGCCGTGGCCGTGGCGGCTGGACTCTATTTCGTTCGTATGTTCGCCATCACCGGATTCTATCACCGTTATTTCTCGCATCGGACATTCAAAACCAACCGTTTCTGGCAATTCCTGTTTGCGGTGGCCGGCAACGCTTCCGTCCAGCGAGGTCCCCTGTGGTGGGCTGCCCATCACCGCCACCACCACCGCTTCGCCGACCAAGCGGAAGATGTCCACTCCCCTTTCCAACGCGGGTTTTGGTGGAGCCACATGGGCTGGTTTATGTCGAAAGAGAATTTTCCCACCAAGCGGTCCTACGTCAAAGACTGGCTGAAATATCCGGAACTGGTATGGATCAACCGCTTCGACACGTTCATACCCGTCTTACTGGCCGTTTCTTTGTTCGCATTGGGAGAGGTGCTGGCGGCAACCCTGCCGGAACTGAACACCAACGGTCCCCAGATGGTTGTCTGGGGGTTTGTGATCTCTACGGTGGCACTGTTCCATGCCACGTTTACGATCAATTCGCTGGATCATATGATCGGCAGCCGACGCTACGACACGTCGGACACCAGCCGGAATAACCCGGTTTTGGCCCTTATCACCCTGGGGGAGGGGTGGCATAACAACCATCACCATTATTCCGTCTCGGCGCGACAGGGGTTTTTCTGGTGGGAACTAGATATCACTTACTACCTCCTTCGCATCATGGCCTTCTTGGGAATGATTCGAGATTTGAGACCGGTGCCCAGCGACGTCCGCCGGATTTCAAATCGGCGGCTCGGTGAGGCCCGATGAAAATCGCGGTCATCGGTTCGGGCGTATCCGGATTGGTTTGTGCGTATCTCCTTTGCCGGGATCACCATATCACCGTCTTTGAAGCCAACGATTACATAGGGGGGCACACCCACACCCTGAATGTAACATGGAACGACACCACCTACGCTGTAGACACGGGTTTCATCGTCTTTAATGAAACCACCTATCCCAACTTCGTCAAACTCCTAAACCGCTTAAAGGTATCGTGGCAGCCTTCCCGGATGAGCTTCAGCGTAAAGTCGGAAAAGACGGGCCTGGAGTACAGTCCCAGCTCTTTGAACGGGCTTTTCGCGCGGCGGCGCAATCTTTTTCAGCCCCGGTTTTATCGGATGCTCCTGGACATCTTTCGTTTTAAATACGCCGCCACCGCCCTTCTTGAGGGAAACGGAAAAGATATGGCCCTGGGAGACTACCTCAGGGCCAAAGGATACTCCAAGGCCTTTATCGATGACTTCATCATCCCCATGGGCGCCGCCATATGGTCGGCGGATCCAGAACAATTCTGGGGGTTTCCCGCCCGGTTCTTTGTCCGGTTTTTTGATAATCACGGCTTCTTGAAGGTAATGAATCAGCCGCAGTGGTTGGTCATACAGGGAGGGTCCAACAATTACATCCGAGCCTTGACGCGACATTTCGCCGACGGCATTCGCGTTTCTTGTCCTGTCACTCAGGTGGTCCGCCGGGCCGACGGGGTGGAAATAATCACTGAAGACGGGGGGGCGGAACACTTTGACAAGGTCATCATCGCCACCCATAGCGATCAGGCGTTGAAATTGCTCGCCCCTCCTACGGAAGCAGAAGCCCGAATCCTCGGTGCCATACCCTACCAGGAAAACATGACGGTTTTACATACCGACGAATCCGTTTTGCCGACTCACAAATCGTGTTGGGCAAGCTGGAATTATTACGTCCCCGCCAAACAGACGGGGCGAGTGACGGTAACCTATGACATGAACATCCTGCAGACCCTGCGTGCCCCGGTACAGTTTTGTGTGTCCCTGAATTATCCCGGCACCATAGAGAGCAAACACGTGATCGATCAAATGGTTTACCACCATCCCGTTTACACACCGGCAGGTTTGGTCGCCCAGGGACGGCGCAACGAGATCAACGGCGTCAACCACACCTATTTCTGTGGGGCTTATTGGGGATTCGGTTTTCACGAAGACGGCGTAAACAGCGCACTTGCGGTGTGCGAGCACTTCGGGAAGGCCTTATAGTCATGATAAGCTGCATTTACGAGGGCCGGGTAAGACACCGTCGGTTTAGGCCGGTCGAGAATACATTTTCGTACCGGCTCTTTATGATGTATCTGGACCTCGACGAACTGGACAAGGTCTTCGACAATCATTTGTTTTGGTCCGTGGGAACGGTTAACTTGGCCTACTTTCGTCGCCGCGACCACTTGGGAGATCCCTCGGTTCCGCTGGATGAATCGGTAAGAGCCCTAGTGACAGATCAGCTTGGAACCCCTCCAACAGGGCCTGTTCGATTGCTAACCCACTTGCGATACTTCGGCCATTGCTTCAATCCGGTCAGCTTTTATTACTGTTATGACCGCTCGGGAAAGCATGTGGAGACGATTGTGGCCGAAGTGCACAATACCCCTTGGGGGGAAGAACATTGCTATGTCTTGGCAGAGTCGGTCAACCAACATCCCATAGAAGGATGGAAGCGGTTTCGGTTTCCCAAGTCGTTTCACGTATCCCCGTTCATGGATATGGACATCGCCTATGACTGGCGCTTCCATGAGCCGGACGCACACATCCGGGTGCATTTCAACAGCTATCACGGCGAGGACAAATTGTTTGACGCCACGCTATCGCTGGACAGGCGGCACATAGACCGAAAAAACCTTTCGCGGGTGCTGTTGACGTATCCCCCGATGACCCTGAAAGTAGTCTCCATGATATACTGGCAGGCACTTCGACTCACCCGCAAAGGTGCACCTTTTTATCCGCATCCTGTTCGATGAGACCGGCAGGAAAGGTAGGAAAAATAGATGAAACCCTCCATTATACCGGCAGAAAAACCGGGTGTCCCGTCGGGCACATCGACTTTACGGTCGCTGGATCACCTTGCCCGGCAACTGGTACATGCGTTGCTGAACCAGATTAAAATCGGTCAGTTGACACTGGCAGACCAGGGCAACCGATACACCTTCGGGCAACCGTCCGACATATTTTCTCTCCATCCCGAGATAACCGTCCATCGTCCCCGTTTTTACAGAAAGGCCCTGTGGGGCGGCAGTATCGGTGCGGCGGAATCCTATATGTCCGCTGACTGGTCCGCCGATCACCTGACCGACGTAATGCGGCTCATGGTCATCAACCGGCACATTTTTGAACGGATGGACACGGGGTGGGGACGGATCATGCAACCTGTCTATCAATGGTTTCACTGGCTCCACAAGAACACGAAAGTCGGCAGCCGAGCCAATATCACTGCACACTACGATTTGGGGAACGACTTCTATCGGCTGTTTCTCGACGACACCATGACCTATTCTTGCGGAATTTTCGAAACGGATGCCGCCACGCTCGAACAGGCTTCCATGGCCAAATACGATCGCATATGCCGGAAGTTGAAACTGGGCCCTTCGGACCACGTCCTCGAAATCGGCACCGGTTGGGGGGGATTCGCCATCCATGCCGCCCGTCATTACGGGTGCCGGGTTACGACCACGACGATCTCCCCGTCCCAATACGAATGGGCCGAATCACGGGTGGCCGAGGCCGGCCTGGATGAACGGATTACCCTCCTGTTGGCGGATTACCGAGATCTTGACGGAACCTACGACAAACTCGTCTCAATCGAAATGGTGGAGGCGGTGGGCCATCAATTCCTGGAAACGTTCTTTCGATGTTGCGGCCGTCGTTTAAAACCGGACGGCATGATGGTGTTACAGGCCATTACCATTGCCGATTCCGTCTATGATCGGCACAAACGATCCGTCGATTTTATCAAACGCTACATCTTTCCGGGTAGTTGTATTCCCTCCCTGACCGCCATGTGCCAAGCCATGGCCCAATCCACGGACCTTCGCGTGGTTCACTTGGAAGACTTGGCCCCTCATTATGCCCGCACGCTGCGGGAGTGGCGGCGCCGATTTTTTGATAACCTCGAGCAGGTTCGTGAAATGGGCTACTCAAACACCTTCGTCCGCATGTGGGAATATTATTTCTGCTATTGCGAAGGTGGATTCGAGGAACGATACCTGGGAGATGTTCAGCTGCTCATCACCAAACCCTTTTGCAGATCAAAGCCCATTCTGCCCGTTCTGAATACGGACGGGCAAAAATATCCCTGACCTGTTTACCGGCAACAGCACCGAGATCATCTGTTGCGAAAACGGTAGTGTGACACCAGCCACTCCCGCCCTTTGCGAAATCCCCACAGTTCGGCACAGGCCATAAAAAAGATGCGCCATCGCTGGAGCCACAAGGCGGCATCCTGTCCGTAGCACTCCTTGAACACCGACACGATGGCGTCATGGTTTGCATCGACGTTTTGAAGCCAGGCTTCGGCTGTTTTTTCGTAATGGCGACCATTCAGGGTCCAATGGTGATCCAGAGCCAGGTGATCCTGGAAATAGAGGGGAAGATCATCGGAGGGCATAATCCCGCCGGTGAAGAAGTACCGTCCCAACCAGTTATGCTCGCCCTCCACTTCAAAGGGATAGGCGAAACGGTTGTGTGTGAAGATGTGGAGGAAGAATTTCCCCCCCGGTTTGAGCCACCCCGCGGTTTTGGCCAAAAGGTTTGCCCAGTTTCGCATGTGTTCAAACATTTCCACCGAGACAATGCGGTCAAAACGTTTTTTCGTATCGAATTCGTTCATGTCGCCGGTGAGTACTTCCACATTTCCGATACCCCGTTCCCGGCACCGGTTCTGAATGAACTCTCTTTGCCGACGCGAATTGGAAACTGCCAGAACGCGCATATGCGGATAGGTCTCACCGGCCCACAGACAAAAGGCGCCCCAGCCACACCCAAGCTCAAGCACCTCCATGCCGTCGGCCAATTCGGCCCGGTCCGCCGTAAGCGCGAGCATCGCCTCTTCCGCCCCATCCAGTGTTTCCACGCCGGTCGGCCAGTAAGCACTGCTATACTTTACTCTTTTACCCAGCGCGTACTTGAAAAAAGCTGCCGGCACTTCGTAATGCTGTTCATTGGCCTTCTGCGTTTCGATCGCCACCGGACTTCTCCGCAATTCATCAATGAGGTGGTTCTTCGCCTTACGTTGGCGTTCCGGGTCTCCGCCTCGGTTCTCGGTGCGCAACCGCGCGGCATCCAATCGTCTGATCCCCAACCGGATGGCCCAATCCGGTAACGTACGACTTTCCGCTAATCGAATAACATGTTTCATCACTTACTTCCTTTGGAACCAGGGAAAAAAAGCATTGGTTCGGTCCATATAAGCCCTATACTCCGGCTGTTCCCGCAGGTTTTTTTCAAGCATAGGCACGCCGGAGACCTTCAGTAGAAGAAATGTAATCGTAATGGGGCCTATGATCCCCCAAAACGTACCGGGGGCCGCCAACGTGATCACGTAGATGCCCCACCAGATAAGCGTCTCGCCGAAATAATTCGGGTGCCGGGTATAGGCCCAAAGCCCTCGATCCATCACCAACCCCTTATTCTCCGGCCTTTTCAGGAATTGTTTCAGTTGCCAGTCACCCACGGCTTCGAAAACAAACCCGATTGTCCAGATCAGGGCGCCCAATCCGTCGATCCAGGTCATTTCGGGAGGAACGGGAGATAACTGGCCGATCTGTAGCGGCATGGAGACCAGCCAGAGCAACACGCCCTGAAGCATGAAAACGCTAAAGAGACTGACCCACCAGAACCGCCTGCCGTGATTTTTCCGCATGGCCACATAACGGGGGTCCTCCCCCTTTCCCCTGTTTCGGAGGAAGATGTGGAGAAATAGACGCCCGCCCCAGATGGTCGTCAAGCAAACGAGCAATAGCTTCCTACCCATATAACCGCCGGTCAAAAAGAAATTTAACCAGGCAACAAAAACAAACCCGAGCCCCCAGAAAATGTCGGCAATGCTGGCATCTTTCTTCAGAATACTCACCGGCCATAAAACGACCATAAATGCAACGGCTGCAGCCAGGTTGGTTAAAAGAAAGAGCATCGTCAAATTCAGATTCATCATTACCACCTCTATACATCACCCTTCGTCTTGATTCCCGGCAGCGTTCGGTTGTTGTCGATCGGATCGATTACCGACCTACCGGCGTTTCGTTCAACGATCCCCTGTTTGATATCTCGGTGACACGCGGCACTGATCGGGTACCGGATAGCAATGAGCAGCGCTGCCAGGTTGCAGAGGCACGGAACCAGGGCATACAGGATGCGAAGGGAGAGGAGCACCTGCGGCGACTGCTCGACACGCGGCTCATAACCCAACACACCCAGGACGGCCAAGGCGATACCCACACCAAGCGCCGCGGCAAGCTTTTTAAAGACCGACCATAACCCGACATATTGCCCTTCACGCCTTTTTCCGGAAATCAGTTCATCATAATCGATCACATCCGCTTGCATGGCCGAAGGTAATGCCAAGGTAGCACCGAATCCGATGCCCGAAAGACAAACCAGGATACCGTAGATATACTCATCGCCCGGTCCCAGGAAAAAAACACCGATAAACGCACCCGTGTTGACCGCCATCGAGAGAATCCAACTTTTTTTCTTCCCGATTTTACCGGATACTTTAATCCAGCCCGGCAAAAACAGAATACCGAAAACGAAATAGAGCAGGAGGAAAAGATCGGCCCGGTGAGATTGAAGCACGTATTCCACATAATAGAGAATCAAGGTGGCCGGCAGATTGTTTCCGAAGGCACTCACCGTGTAGGAGACCAGAAGAATCATAAAGGGACGGTTGGTCAGCATGGTGGATACATTCCGCCTGAGATCGCGAGACATACTCGGGACCTTGTGCCGTCCTTCCTGAATGGTCAAGACACACCACCAACAGAAGCCGATGACCAGGGGCACATAAAACAGGGATATCCAAAAAAACTTCGCCCGCTCCCCGGCTGCATCATTCGACAAACCCAACAAGTAAGTGACCGCCGCCGGTGAACTTGCCGCCACCAGCGTACCCCCGATGAGCGCGCCATCCCGAAGGCTGAAAAGGGCTGTCCGTTCGTCATAGTCAAACGTGATCTCCGGCCCAAGCGATTCATAAGGGACGACCACCACCGTCCAGAACAGGAAGAGCGCAAACAGGAGAATCCCAAACCAGGCCGTTTCAAATGTGGGGGAACCGTCGGGTGGGTTGAAAAGGAGATAGATGACCCCTGCCAGAGCGATTGATCCCACGGCGATGTAAGGACGCCGTCTGCCGAACCGGGTCCGGGTTCGATCCGACACGAAGCCGATTGCCGGGTCCGTGAAGGCGTCAAAAATCCGCACAGCCAGAACCAAATGGCCCAAAATAGTGATGTGAACGCCAACCACGTCCGTGTAAAACTTGGGAATGTACACGTAGACAGGAATGCCTACCACTGCAAGCGCAAATGCCGGAGCGGCATACGCAACTTTCTTGTAAAGGGAAACCGGTACGTCTGAGGTTCCTGCGGTTCCTCCCTCTATTAGGAGATCATCCGTCATGGGGTATCCCCGGCAAGATGAGTAAATCGGTACCTGACGAAGAACGCAAAACCGACTGCCCACGAAGTTCACTCGTCAGGGACGGTAATGGTTTGAACCGGCGACGTCCCAGGACCGCCTCGGATGTCGACACGGCTGAAATAGATCCTATCCCAGCCATTTTCCCATATGGAAACTGATCACGGAGACGGTTAAACAGAGAAATACGCCCCACATCAAGTCGACCACCACGACTCTCAACGGCCAGCCTTTAATAGTAGCCAGATTCGTGAGTTCATAGGTCGCATAGGTAAAAAAACCGAAAAGTCCGCCCCAGACAGCCGCTCGCGCCCAGGACCCCTTTTCCAGTGCCGGCACGACGGCAAAGAATAGAATCCCAACGATATAAACCAGATAAAACAGGATGGCTGCGGTCCAGTTCACGCGCGGTCGAAAAAGGTAACCCAGATGTTTCTGGTAAAAACCTTTGGCCACAATCGCCAGCCATACGATATCGATGGCAAAAAATACGGGAATGGTAAGGAGGTACAACCGAAGATAAAAGGAACCGCCCATGCTGTATCAACCACCCTTCTCGTGCTTTCCGCCTCCGCAGCACGAACGGATTGTTTGCGTCCTGAATCGGCCTGCTTATACGGTCGC
>CAZHHS010000009.1:22332-23961 GCA_964532395.1 uncultured Desulfobacterales bacterium
TACGGCGTGTCTATAAAACAGTATGGATCCCGCTGTTCGAATACATTTAGGCCATGGCTGTATGCGACGGCGAGGCAGCCCCGGCAAACCAAATAGATGGGACAAGATCGGCACTCTTGGGGGCCGTACCGATATGCCTGGGCCGTTTGTGAATCATAAATGTCAATAAGGGATTGTTCAAAGATATTACCAATGGCAGACGGAAATTTCCGGCAGGCATGAACCTCTCCGTCTGAGAGTAATGAAACGAAGTTAAAGGCGGCACCACACCCGTAGCCGGTGCACCCGCCAAAAGGGGCCACGTCGTTTTGTCGGCATAAGATGTTGATGAAATTGTCTTTCCACCCCATCACCGGGTTCTGCTTCGACGCCTTTACATAGTCTTTTAAAAACGAGGCGAACCGATTCAGCGAGGGAAGCCGAAGATTGGCGCCTTCGCCCACCATGGAGAGCCGGTTAAAGGTGAAATCATCGGTTACCCCCCGGAGCTTCTCTCCCAAAGGCAGCACCTGGTCGACGTTACCTTGCGTAAGGGTCAGCATCACCTTGGACGGAATATTCATATCCTTTAGCAGTCCCAAGAACTCCATAACCCGATCGAAGTGCCCCATGCCCCGGATATCGTCATTGTGGGGTTGCAATCCCTCCAGACTCACCTGGTAAAAAGCGGGGCGCTGAATGTCACACATTCTTTCCAATTTCTTTCGAGAGGTCGGGTTTCCGAGGAGCGCCACCACCAGTCCGCGATCCACGGCGGCCTGATACAGATCAAAAAAATGGGGATGAAGAAGGGGGTTGCCGCCCGTAAAGGAGACTTGCCCTTTTACGTGCCCGTCCTTGCAGAAATTCACAAGTTCATCCAACACGTACAGACCGCGGTCGAGACTTACCGGCGACCGATCACTGCGGTCGTAGCAGTGCTTACAATGTAGGTCACAAGCCTGCGTAATATGCCACTGAAGGGTGAAAATCCGGGCCGAATGGAAGGCACTCAATGAGGGGTGCGGGGCGGGAATGCCTTCGGTTTTGCGCCGGATTCGAGACGATGGCCCCAGGATCAGCCCTTTGGACATGGCACGATGCACCGCCGCGTCGACAGCGGCCTCCGGTACCCCGCCCTGTGCCGCCGCCGCTTGGGCGCTGATCTTTTCAACAACCATCTTGACCACCAGAAGGTCTTCCTCGGAAGCGGCAGCCACCTTCGCCTCTCGACCTTCCGGGTGTTGCCAGATTAAGACGATTTCCTCCCCGGGCGCCGGATGTTGTCCGTCGTCACGCGGATCATTGATCAAACGAGGCAAGCCTTTCCACCCGAGTTCGAGCAGTTTTAACGTGGGATTAAGCGTGTATTGGTCAACTTCGGAGGGGATGACCGCTTCTGAATTGGTGGTTTGGTGGATAGCCCACTCCAGACGGGCAAGTTCGGCAAAATAATCAGGTAAGCCGAACTCGTCCCGCTGGACTGAGACTTTATCGGGAAAGGTTTCCAGCCTCGGGTCCTTGGCGCAGACCTCAACGATCCTTTCCCACGTGTCGGCCTCCGTAAGGCGATGGCACGTGGGGTAGATCGCCGCCACCCTTTTCCCAAGGGCCGGCCGAGAGGAAGTAACCGCAGCCTGATCCTGGGGC
>CAZHHS010000010.1:0-6847 GCA_964532395.1 uncultured Desulfobacterales bacterium
GCAGAACCCTATTCCGCTGTTCTGTAGACCGGAAAGATCTTGTCTTTTGGTCACCAAGCTTCTACTCTTGCAACTAAAAAGCACCATATAAAGGCAATTGACTGATGAAACGGACGCGATCGAAAATCGTCGTTCCGCTGGTGGGGTTGGCCATGACCGTTGTCATCGTTATGGTCATCTTCAACAAGGTTCAACAGGGTGCCGACGAAGCCTCAAAAAAGCGCCGATCCCAGGGAGCCCCGGTGGAAGTGTCGCCAATCGAACATGGTCCCATTGAATTGCGTCGAACGTACAGTGGGACCCTGGAGGCTCGGAGCGAATTCGTCGTCTCTCCCAAGGTCAGCGGTCGTATCGAAAAATTGCACGTAAAACTTGCGGACACCGTCGTCCGCGGTCAAGTGGTGGCCGAACTCGATAATGACGAGTATGTCCAGGCCGTGGCCCAGGCCGATGCGGACGTGGCGGTGGCCCGGGCCAATCTTGCCGAGGCGAAAAGCGCCTTGAAGATTGCCGATCGGGAACTTCAACGCATCGTGACCCTTCGGGGCGGCGGCGTGGCCTCCGAGTCCCAATACGATGCCGCCCAGGCGGATCAACTGGCCAAACAGGCGGCGCTGGCGGTAGCAAAGGCCCAGGTCACCCGGGCCGAGTCGGCACTGGAAACGGCCAATATCCGCCTCGGATACACGAAGGTTGCCGCCGACTGGACAAACGGAAACCAGGATCGGGTCGTGGCGCAACGTTACGCCGATGAAGGAAGCACCGTCTCCGCCAATGCCCCCTTGTTGCTGATCGTTGCACTCGACCCCATCACCGGCGTGATCTTCGTTACCGAAAAAGACTATGCCTTGATGTCGGCCGGTCAAGCGGTTTCGCTGAATACGGACGCCTACCCCGGCGAGACGTTTGTCGGCCGCGTTGAACGCATCGCCCCGGTCTTTCAACGGGCCACCCGACAGGCCCGGGTCGAAATCACGGTCCCCAATGAGAGCCACCGGCTCAAGCCGGGACTCTTTGTTCGGGCGACCGTCGTGTTGGACCGAATACCCGAGGCCACGATCGTTCCCCAACAGGCCTTGACCAAACGGGGGGATCGACCCGGGGTGTTTGTCGTCCAGGAAACGTCATTGTCCGTCCGGTGGCAAGCGGTCACTCCCGGCATCCGTCAAGGGGATCGGGTTCAGGTGGACGGGGAAGGCCTGATCGGCCGGGTGGTCACTCTGGGTCAGCACTTGCTGGACGACGGCTCGGCCATTACCATTCCCGCCGATCGCCGTGAGACAACCGCCCGGAAAAACAGGGCGATTCCTGAATGAAACTCCCCGCCATCAGCGTCCGCCGCCCCGTCTTTACCACCATGGTGACCTTGATCGTCATCATCCTGGGGACCGTTTCCTTGAGCCGCTTGCGCATCGATATGTTGCCCAACATTGAACTGCCTACCGTGTCGATTCGCACTCAGTACGAAGGGGCGAGCCCCGAGGTCATGGAACGTCTGGTCACCCAGATCGTGGAAGAAATCGTGGCCACCGTTCCCGGAGTCGAACAGATGACCTCGCAGTCATCGGAGGGCAACAGCACCGTTCGTGTCAGTTTTGTCTGGGGCACCGACATCGATGCGGCCGCACTGGACGTCCAGGCCAAGCTGGAAGACGAGATCAACGAGTTGCCCGACGATATCGTCCGACCGCGAGTCAGCAAATTCGACATTGCCGGCTTCCCGGTAGTGATTCTGGGTATTTCCAGCCCCCTGGACCCGGTTGAACTGACCCAGTTGGTGGAAGATCAGATTCGGTATCGCTTCGCCCGGATACCGGGGGTGGCTCAGGTGGATTTGTGGGGCGAGTTCAAACGGGAGGTCCGCATCGAACTCGACCCGAATCGGATCAATGCCTTGGGACTGCCCATGGACCGGGTACTTCAGGCGATTCGAGACGCCAATCTGGACCTGCCGGCCGGCCGGATCGAGGAAGGCCTCTATGAAGTGACCTTGCGCGCGCCGGCGGAGTTCGGGAGTATCGATCAGATCCGAGATACGGTCATCGTGGAACGAGACGCTGCGGTAGTGACGATCGGACAAATCGCCCACGTAAAAGACACGTATGAGAAGTTGACCCGTATCGTCCGGGTCAATGGACAACGGGGGCTACGGGTGGGAATCCGGAAACAGGCGGATGCCAATACGGTCGAGGTTGCCACCCGGGTGCTCACCGAAATCGATGCGGTCAACGCCGCCTTCCCGCAGGTTGCCATCGTCCCGGTAATTAACCAGGGCAACCTGATTGAACGCTCCATTGCCAACGTCACCCGATCCGCTCTGTATGGTGCCGGGCTGGCCGTTTTCGTCCTCCTCTTCTTTCTCCGAAATTTGAGAAGCATTCTGGTTATCTCTCTTTCCATCCCCATTTCGGTGATCGCCACCTTTGCGTTGATTTACTTCGGCGGGTTTACCGTCAATTTGATGACCTTGGGGGGCCTGGCATTGGGTGTGGGGATGATGGTGGACAGTTCCATTGTGGTCCTGGAAAACATCTTTCGTCGAAAAAACGAGAACCGGGAAACCCCGTTTACGGCCGCGGTGGCAGGGACGCAAGAGGTCGGACCCGCCATCGTGGCCAGTACGATTACCACGTTGGTGATCTTTTTGCCCCTGGTTTTCGTTCGCGGGGTATCCGGAATTCTGTTCAAGGAAATGGCCTATGTCATCATATTCGCCTTGGCCTGTTCATTGATGGTGTCGTTGAGCCTGGTGCCTATGCTTGCGTCCCGGCTCTTGCACGCCCCAGGCGGGGGAAACCGGAGTGACCGGCCCCCATGGGTGAAATGGGCCATCGCCCGATCGAACGAATTGTTCACTTCATTGGACCAGCAGTATCAAGGATTGTTGCGATGGGTGTTGAGGCACCGGTGGCGGACGGTATGGCTGGCGGCGGGCGTGCTGGGAGCCAGCCTCCTGCTTCTGCCCCTGATCGGTACCGAGTTTCTTCCCCCCAGCGACGAAGGCGAGGTCCGGGTCACCGGTGAGATGGCCGTGGGCACGCGCCTGGATCTGGTGGACCAACAAACGCGCGTAATGGAGACAGTCGTCTATGATGCCGTGCCCGAAATGGTTTCTTCGGTAGCCAGCGCCGGGGGCTCCGGCTGGCGGGGCTCGGGCGCGGAGGGTCAAATCCGACTCTCCCTGGTGCCCGCCACCCGGCGGGAACGATCCAACGTGGAGATTGCAGAAGACCTGCGTCGCCGACTTACCGGCCGGGTGGCGGGGATGGATATCCGCACCCGAGCGCCTCAGGGCCAGTTTCTCCTGGATCGCCTCTTGGGCGGTGAAGAAGGTCTCACCGTGGAAGTCCGGGGATACGAACTCCAAACCCTCGATGCCCTGGCCAAACGGGTGTCGGCTTCGATTGCCGATGTGCCCGGGATTACTGATATTCAGACCAGCAAAGAGGCGGGGGTGCCGCAACAGGAAATTCGAGTGGACCGAGACAAGATTGCCGATCTGGGTCTGACCGTTCGTGACGTCACCCGAATCCTGGAGACCGCCGTGGCCGGCTCCAAGGCCGGCGAATTCAGGACCCAGGGCAATTCCTATCGCATCCTGGTTCAACTCAAGGATGCAGAAAAACGGCGCTTGAGTGAGATTCTAAACCTGACCTTGACTGCCAAGTCGGGAGATCAGGTGGCCCTGCGCAATGTGGTGACCACGGAACCAAGTCGGGGCCCCATTGTGATCAGCCGCAAAGACCAGCAGCGCCTGGTGACCGTACAGGCCAACGTGGAAAACCGCGACCTCGGCTCCGTGGCCGCGGACATAAACGCCCGGCTCGAAGGTATCCCCCGTCCGGTGGGCTATGACCTGATGATCTCCGGCAACTTCGAGGAACAGCAGGAGGCGTTCCACGAATTGCTCATCTCGCTGGCCCTGGCACTGATCCTGGTCTACATGGTATTGGCCTGCCAGTACGAATCGCTCCGCAATCCGCTGATTGTCATGCTGTCGGTGCCCTTGGCGGTAGTCGGCGTTCTGGGAATGCTCTTTTTGACCGACACCACACTGAATCTCCAGTCCTACATCGGCTGTATCATGTTGGGGGGCATCGTCGTCAACAATGCCATATTACTGGTGGATCAAGCGGACCAACTCCGCCGACACGAAATGGGGGTTCACGGGGCGGTAGTGGAAGCCGGTCGTCGCCGGTTACGACCGATCCTGATGACCACGGCCACCACCATACTGGCGTTGCTCCCCTTGGCCTTCGGGATAGGAGAAGGCGCGGATGCCCAGGCGCCGCTGGCGCGGGCCGTCGTCGGGGGGCTTGCCGCATCGACCCTGATTACCCTGGTGCTCATTCCGGCCGTTTATGCGTTATTCCACCCCGAGACGGAAGCAGGTTCCCGATGAAGCCACTGCAGTTGACCGCAATGATCATGGCCCTTCTTTTTTTCGTCGCCGGCGGATGCGCCCCGCCCGACCGGTGGCCTGTTTTCGACACGGGACCGGATGCCGAGCTTCCGGATACGGATCGACCGATGTCCATGGCCTGGGAAGACGTGGAACCCCGGTTCTCCGAAGCGCCGATCATCCATGTCCCTGATGACGGGGCCATCGATTTGTCGGTCGAACAGGCCGCCTTGTTGGCCCTCCGGAACAACCCCGAGCTGAAGGTGCGCCAGGCAAATCCCCTAATTACGGCCACGTTTGAAGAGATCGAACGCGGTGTGTATGACCCGGAAATGTTCGCGGAATTCGAGTACGACGAAGAGCGCGCGGTGCAAACCGCGCGATCCACCGGCACCCAGTTCAGCGTTCAAGGAACCGATCGAAGCACCGCGGCCGGTGTCCGACAGGCACTACCTTCCGGGACCACGGTGGAAGCAACGGTGGAACAGGATCGTACGACATCCGATCGTGCCCCGGAGCAACAAACGGCTCGGCTGGGTCTTAGTGTCACACAGGCCCTGCTCCGTGGGTTTGGGCCTGCCGTAAATCTGGCCAGCGTGAGACAGGCGGAACTTGAAACGTTGGCCAGCCTCTATGAACTGAGAGGATTTACGGAGGCCTTATTGGCGCAAACGGAGATCGCCTATTGGCATTACGTCCTGGCCAAACAAGAGATCACCATCTTTGAGCGATCCTTGGCCCTGGCGGAGCAACAACTTGATGTCATCGAACAGCGAGTCGAAGTAGGCGTTCTTCCCCAGGTCGAGGTCGCCCCGGCACGGTCCGAGGTCGCCCGGCGCAAACAAGCCCTCATCGATGCACGCAGTGATATGGAGGAACGGCGACTCCGGCTGCTCCGGCTTATCAACCTGCCCGGGGACCGGCCGCTGGATGTGACCGTCCATCCGACGAGCATGGCCCTGATTGCGCCCGCCCCCATTACAGATATGGCCGATCGGTTGTCCCTGGCCCAACGATTGCGGCCTGATTTGCAGGAAGCCCGTCTGCGATTGAAACAAGATCGATTGGAAATCGCAGTGACCCGAAACGGACTCCTGCCTCAACTGGATCTCTTTGTTATGCTGGGGGAGACGGGATACGCTGACACGTTTTCCACGAGCTTTCATGAACTCGATGAAAATACAAACGATTATACGGTTGGCATGCGGCTAAGCCATTTTCTCCGAAATCGGGCCGCCAAAGCCCGTGATACGGCGGCGCGCACCGCAGCAGCACAAGCCGTCGAGGCTATCACCAACCTTGAGCACGTTGTTCGTCTTGACGTTCGCCTGGCCATTAATGAGGTGGAGCGAGCCCGGAAACAGATTGCCGCCTCCAAGGCTACGCGCGTCTTTGAAGAAGAAACCCTGGCCGCGGAAAACAAGCGATTCGATGTGGGCGCCAGTACGGCCCTCTTGGTGGCCCAAGCCCAACGCGATCTGCTGGCCAGCCGTATCGCCGAGGTACAGGCGGTCATAAACTACCGTGTGGCCCTGGTTCGATTGTATGTCGCCGAGGGCAGTCTGCTCGAACGGCGAGGCATCCGTATGCCCGCCGGCAACGAGTTGCAGGGCCCGTATCAATATGAATGGCTCCCCAATCCAGAAAGCGAGGCAAGTAGATGAATCCCTTTATGAAGGGCGATTAGCGACAAGAAGGCCTGGATCTGCGTTTGGCTGGTCAGGGGGCCATGCCGGACAGGATCCGGGGGAGGCATGCGCCCGAATTTTCATGGATGACAAAATCGGCTTTCATGTCCAATGGGGTGGGATCTCGATTGATGATCAGCAGTTTGGCGCCGTTTTGTTTGGCGATCACCGGCATGTGGGCTGCCGGGTACACGATTAGAGAGGTTCCCACGACCATCATGAAATCAGACCGTGCCGACTCATCGAATCCGGTCTCCATGGCATTCCGGGGAAGCGCCTCATTGAAAAAGATCACACAAGGTCTGATGACCCCACCGCATGTGCACACCGGAACCGCCCTTTCCGACAGGGTTTCGTAGATCCAGGCTGCGGCAAACCCTTTTCCGCAATCACAACATTCTCCTCGGAGGGCGTTTCCGTGAAGTTCCACAACATTACGTGACCCCGCAGCCTGGTGCAGATTGTCGACATTTTGGGTAATGACACACCGCAGCTTTCCCCGCTTTTCCAGCTCAGCCAGCGCCAAATGACCGGGATTCGGCTTCGCTTGACAGGTAATGGGATATCGATACGTCTTGAAAAAAGACCAGTAATAGGACGGATCTTTGTGAAAATGTTCCAGAGTGGCGAACTTGTCCGGATCATAGCCGGTGTCCACCTTACCTTGCCCGCGGAACGTAGAGATACCGCTTTCCGCCGAAATCCCGGCACCGGTCAAGGCCACCACCCGTTCCGCCCGCGACAGGGCCTCGGCAAT
>CAZHHS010000010.1:6947-11916 GCA_964532395.1 uncultured Desulfobacterales bacterium
CGCTCAAAAGCAGTCACGTCTGTTTTATCTGTCAATTTACCACCGACTGTTTTGACGATCAAGAGAGGGTAAGAAACCCAAATCCACCCCTTCGGAAGTTTCCGTGTTCGGTCTGAATCGACCATTGATTCGGTTCGACACAAATCGGAAGCCGGTGTTGGTGCAATTTTTGCAAATTCACGTTTCAGGGATATTCTGTAGACCTCTTGCCTATTTCCTATGGAAACGTCGGGAAAAGCTGGAACAACCATGGATACGCCAACCAACCGAGACGATGGGACCCGACCCATTGCGAAGACGGAAGTGCGAGAATCCCCGTCTCGCAGCAAAAGCCCCAAGGATGGGAAAGACCAACAAGTCGGAGACGTCGTCAAAGAGTTGAATATCGCCAGAAAGAACATTTCCATGTATCCGCCGAGCCACAAGCAGGTGCAGGCGAGTTTGGCCCGGGCTTACCAAATGCTCCAGCAGGTACTTCAAGCAAATGGGGCTGTGTCACTGGGCGTGGCCAAGCGTACACTACTTGTGGCGGACCGCGAGCTGGATGGCAGAAACGCGGTCTACGGAGAATTCGCCGCGGCGCTGAGTCGGTTTGATCTGGCAGGAATCACGTTTTCTCGCGGCCTGGAACGGGAGGAGTTATTCCACTTTTTGCGAGTCCTTTCAAACAACCCGGAAGATATTGAATCCGGCGGCGGCGTTGAAACGATTCTGTCTAAACATTCCCCCGCGAAGAATATCCGGGTCCAAACCATTGATTACAGCAAACTGCGGGTCACAGAAGAGCAGGAAATCGATGGACAAGGCAACCCGGGGGGAAATAGAGAGGATGCGGTTTGGCAGGGTTTTATTCGCCTGCTTCTTGCCAATAGCGACACCCATTCCGGGCGAAACTGGAGAGCTCACCATCTCGGCGAGTCTGAGCTTAAAGAGCTTACCGAGTTAATCAACAACTACGAGGTCGACGTACAACCGGCGGCAGAGTATTATGAGTCCGTCGTCTCGGGATATCTCCGGGAGCGGGAGGATGACAGCAACCAATCTCAGGCGGATCGATTTGACTGCCTCGTAAGGCTCAATCATCTCATAAAAGGCATTCACCCGGAATTACGTCAACAGTTTCTCGAGGCCAACCTGCGGCAATGTGCGGCAGCCGATTCGCCTTCTCGCGTCGAAGCGTTCTTGGGATCTTTTCCCGATGACCTGGTCTTGGACATTCTCAAACAAACCAACCAGACACGAACGGAGATATCGCCCTCTCTGATGCGACTCATTGAGGGAATATCCAAAACCCGCGAGATAAACCTCAACCAGGTCGAGACGGAATCAGCAGATTCGGGCAACCGAACACAAGCCGAAGGGTTATCGGCCGAAGATGTGTCGACCCTTTTTCATCGTGAAGATTATGATGCCTATGTCGCCTCCGATTATGATAAAACGCTCAAAGCTTTCGCCGGTTCTCTGGACAAACGCTCCCGCCCTGACGTGGATGGATTTCCGGTCGATGAATATGCAAAGACGTTGGAAGACGACCATGTCGAATATCAGATAGTTCGGGCGCTTCTGGCTATTATGGACGAAGACATCACCAAGGGCGAATACCGGGATTGCTGCAACCGCGTGATGAGCGCCAATCAGGCGCTCTTGGCTCAAGGTCGGTTTTCATTCCTGTTGACCGTTTTTGCCACCCTGAAGAGACATTCTAAAGAGAAATCGGATGCCGATATCCGCGGCTTGGCGCAAAAAGCCCTGGAGTCGTTTTCTGCCCGCCCATTCGTCTCCTCGGTTGTCACGTGCCTCAAAACGGAAGACGAGGCAACCGCTGAAGGTGCTTTGGAATTGCTGGCCGCTTTGGGACCGGCAGCCGTTCCGGACCTCCTGCGTATGTATTGCGTGACAAAGAGCGATGTAGAAGAGAAACGCTTTTTTGACATGCTGATCGGGATGGGTCCGGTAACTTTTGACGAGGTACGACGTCGACTGGCAGACCCGGGAACCCCGTTTGCACATAGACTGGTAAAGCTTCTGTGCCAAGCCGACGGGAGAGAAATCGTTCAGGATTTAAAACGCCTGCGGCAAAATGAGAACCCCCGAGTTCAGGAAGAAATTGTCAAGGGATTGATCAAATTCAAAGATCCCGAGGGGATTTCCATGCTTCAGAGACTTCTGCACGACAAAGAAGACGACATACGTCTTAAAGCCGTTGGGCTGGCAGGGGCCCACCGGGTTGAGGCGGTCACGGAAGACCTTGTGGCGATAATGAAAAGGCTTCCCCTCTTCAAGTCTCATTTTGAATTCAATGAAGCCGTCATCGATGCCTTGGGACGAATCGGAGATCCTCGGGCCGTGCCGGTGTTGGAAAAACTTGCCGGGAGCCGTTGGATCCTCAACAAAAAACGGTTGGCCCACATGAAGGAAGTCCTTTTTGAATCGCTCAGCGGCTATCCCTATGAAAGCATTGCCAAACTGGTACAGATGGGTACCACCGTCGACAGCAATACGATAAGAAGCACCTGCATGAAAATCGCTGCTAAAAAGGCAACCTAATGCGTGCACCCGAGTCGCAGCACCTCCGGTTGGTGCTTGTCTCCAAAGAAGAACAGGCCGGAAGATGGCAGAGAATTCGAATTCCAACAAGATCCTGACCTATATCACGCAACTCACCTCGGCTATTGCCAAAGCCCAGCTCTATTCCCGCGCCCATCCCGAGGTCGCTCGTTCTGTAGAAAAGGCTTACACCAGCCTGGTTGAACTACTTCGTGAAACCCCTTCTGTGACGGTAATTCTGGTTAGCGACCAACTGGTGGTCAATGACCGGGCGCTCAAGGGAGGGGGCGAACCCCTGGAAAAATTCGTTCGTATACTCAAGCACAGAGGCATCGAACGCATCACCTTCGGCTCAGGCATTGCCAAGCCGGAACTTGTCACGTGGATAGAAAGCATTACCGCCCGGGACGTGCGCCCTGTCCATTCCACGCCCCACATACGCCTCGGTAAAGTGCAAATAGAAGGAGCCGAAAAGGCTTCGGAAGACCCCTCCGTCGGCACCAGCCAGGAACTGGAAAAGCTTGAACGACTATGTGCCCTCAGGAATATCAAGTTTGCTGAGTTGAAAAGCATATATCACCAGATAAAACACCGCAGGCCCGTAAATATTCGCGGCGTGGATGATATGATCCGGGAGTTTATTGTGGCCTTTCGTGAAGGCATCAATCCGATTAAGCTCCTCGCGCATCTGAAGTCGGCGGATGAATACACGTTCACCCATGTGATCAACGTCTGTATTCTTACACTGGGGCAGGCTCAAAAACTGGGTTTCAGCAGAAAGCACCTTTACGAAATCGGAGTGGCATCGGTTCTTCACGATGCGGGCAAACTCTTCATCCCCGATGAGATTATCAATAAACCCGGGGCGCTGAACGAGGAGGAAAGGGCGGTCATCGAAACCCATGCACTCCAAGGGGCCAGGTATATCCTCACCTTACCCGAAATCCCAAAGTTAGCGGTGCTCGGCGCACTGGAGCACCACATAAAATACGACGGGACCGGTTATCCCCACGTGAAGGACAAATGGCGTCCGAATGTTGTGAGCCAGATGATCGCCATCGCAGACGTATTCGACGCCATGCGGAGCAGACGATCCTACAAAGAACCGAAACCTCAGAACCTCGTGTTCAAAATTTTGAATGAAGAAAAAGGCACATCGTTTAACCCACTGCTGGTGGACAATTTCATCAATATGAGTGGTGCCACCCCCCCAACCTCCCGCTCAGTTCCCCCTGCATGAAAACCGCTTCTGGATTCTTTGTCTTCGGCGGAATACACGGTTTCACGTCAAAATGGCACCGACTAAAGTCCCTGGGCTGCCGCCCTCGGTTTCGTAACGACAACGACCGGACAGATGGACCGGGAGCTGACCTGTTCAACCGCACTCCCCACATACCATCGATCTTCTTTTTCCTTTTCGTGTGAGCCCATGACGATGAGTTCAATATCTCTCTCCCGCGCAGACTTTAAGATCTCAACCCGCGGGGAAGTCCCCTCCCAAACCACCCATTCATGTTCTACCTCTTTCAGGGTGTCTCCGGCAAATTTGCCGAGTTTTTCCTTCAGCCTCACGATGTCTCTTTCCAGCTCCTCCTGAGGATACGTTCGTGACCCCGGAACGGGAAGCATATGAAATACAACCAGTTTTGAGTTGTGTTCCCTCGCGGTCAGGGCTGCGAACTGTAGAGCAGACTCGGAAGCCTTGGAAAAGTCGACGCAAACCATTATCTTCCGAAACTGCAGTTTGTCCGCCGGGACAACGCGATTGACGATCATGACCGGGTATCGCTCATGCATGATCACACCCTCGGCGGTACTCCCGATGGCTCCCCGCACCCTTACCACACCTTTTTCCTCCGCCCTTTTTGAATGGGGGCCGAGAATCACTAAATCCACCTTTTGACTCCTGGCCCACCTCAGGATTTCCTCCCAAGGGACCCCGGGAGTGACCTTGACTTCATAATCTCCGTGGGGCTGTAAAGCTTCAGCACAGGCCTTGGTGAGCTCCTGCTTGACCACGTCTACGTACTCGGTACTCCCCAGAATTTCTTCCCCCGTTTTGAAATGCTTTACAATATGCCGGGTGTGGGCTGAGTAAGGAGATTCCAGTGCGTGAAGAACCAACAGTCTGGCCTTGTATTGTGCGGCAAGCTGTGCCGCAACAACCACCGGGGCATCGCAAGCTGTCAAATCATCTGTTGCAACCAATAGTTTTTTGTACATGACGACACCTCCTTACTCTCGAGTCGGGTCCTCATTCTGACATACGAATGTCCTCTTTTTACCGTGTTTCAAATCTCGCCTGCGTGTCCATCCCCTGTCAACGTGTCCTGTGTTCACAACGTGTCTCTTGAACAGGCCCATCAGAGAGAATGTCGGGTATGGCTCATATATAGCCGAAACCCGGGGCGGGTAAATAGGG
>CAZHHS010000010.1:11926-22381 GCA_964532395.1 uncultured Desulfobacterales bacterium
GGATTCTTTGTCTTCGGCGGTAAAACCAGTATTTGCATTTGGTCCCTCCGTCCTATCACCTAAACCCCCGCTCTTTGCGCACCGTCTCGTAGGCCTCCTGAATTTCCCGGAACCGTTTCGTGGCGAATTCGGTGAATTCCTCGGGAAGCCCCTTGGAAACGATCGTGTCGGGATGAAATTCTTTCACCAACTTCTTATAGTTGGCCTTGATCTCTTCTTCCGAGCTCTCAGGGGTCACATTGAGTACTTTGTAGAACTTGTCCACATCCTTAAAATAGACATCTTTGACATTGTTGAACTGTTCATCGGTGATTTGAAATATGGTCTTGACCCGCTTTAGTGCCGACTCCTCGGCCGGATGCAGTCTGCCGTCGGCGGCAGCAATTTGGAAAAGCAGGTCCAGATAGGAAAGGAGCACGGCAGGCTGCCCTCGGCTGACCTGATAAAACTGGCGGGCGAAATCTTCCAGGGAATAAGACGAGTCCTTGGCCTCGTTGAAAACCTGCCGGGCAAACATCTTTTCTCGCTCACCCACGTTCAACCCCTGGATGAATTGATCAACAACGGCAATCTCCTTTGGATCGACGATCCCGTCGGCCTTGGCCATTTTACCCAGGACGGAAAACATGCTCACAAAATAAGCGGCTTGCGTTTGCTCGGCATATTCCAGCCGATTCGTTCCCCAGCCGTACCCTTGATCAGTCCTGTCAACCAGATGATGTCCCAGGGCCGCACCGGCAATGGCCCCAATGGGCCCGCCGACCATGAATCCCATGGAGCCGAACATCAGTTTTCCAAACCATCCCACGGTATTTCTATCCCCCTTCCATTATTGTACGATCCCCTTGATCGTCCTGTCGAAGGTCCCCTTCATTTAACCTATACGTGATTTTCCCACCGCCCACAACCTGTCGAATCTCAGCCGGAAACATCGAATACCAGACACAAATGGGTTCCTCCTTTCGTCTCACGACCGGCAACCGGCAGGAGTCCCCCCGATTTTGACACGCTGAACAGTGGAATCGTCGTCCTTGACGGAGAACCCTCGAGGTTGCACGCTTCAAAGTGCGCCGACCCGTTGTCCAGGGCCTGAACGGCCTCAGTCAAACAGAAGGCCTCGGTAAAGGCGTAGTTGACCTCGGCAGCGGAGACGGTTTCGATTTCCGCTTCTCCTCGGCGACCGTGGACGACATACACGTTGTCTTCGCCGAAATAGAGTCCCGCCCGCTCGCAGATAAGGTGGTTGAGAGAGTTGTCCGGGGTCAGGGCAATCAGCCTGTCGAACCCCTCCTCCCGGGCATCTTCATAGACGGCGTCGTCCAGGACATCCACGCATAGACTGGTCAGATCTTTACCCTGGAACAGCCGGCACCGCTGGTCGCTGGTGTCCGCAAAGGCCAGGGGAACATACCGCCCCACATAATCGGCCAGCTGCAGGCTGAACGTGTTGGCCCCTACCATGAGGATACCGGTTTTGTCCGCCGGCTGCAAAACCCTCAGGAGTTTGGCCAATGGCCGGCCCATGACCGTAGTGAAGGCACCGGAAAGGAAGATCACGCAGAAGGTGGTGATGAGCAGCAAATTCATCTCCTGCTCACGTCCCGGAACCGCCAGCGAGGCGTAAAAAGCGGCGGCCAGCGCCAATATGCCTCTGGGCCCTATGGCGCTGATAAACGTGCGTTCCTTCCAGGAGAGGGCGGATCCGGTCAAGGCCAGCAAGACAGCCAATGGTCTGACGACGGCCCCCAGTCCCAGGGCAACGATCAATATGGCCGGCCATTGCGCTTTGACCGTTAACGGATCGATAAACCCCGACAGCAGAACGAACAGGGTGCTGATAAAAATGATGGACAGCTGGTCCTTAAAATGGCGAATCGCGTGCAAGAAAGGGTCCCGCCTGTGGGAGAGATAAAACCCCGCGACGGCCACTGCCAGGGGGCCGGAAGAGGGTACCAAGAGCTGAGACCCGTAAAAAACGGCCAGGGCTCCGGCCAGGGTCATGATGCCCATCAGTTGCCGCTCCTGGATCTTTTTCAACCACGGAAACACCAGGCCGTTCAGGACGACCCCGCCGCCCAGTCCGACCCCGATACCGGTGACCAGAGACAGCAGGAACGATTGAACCACCAAAGACACCTCAGGCAATCCCGAAACAGTCACAAATTTCAGGGCCAGGGCGCTCAAGACCACTCCGGCAACGTCCCCCCAGATCGACTCCCAATGCAGCAAAACTTCCAGCCGCTGAGTGAGGTTAATGCTTTTCAAAAGGGGTCCGATGACCGTGGGCCCCGTTACCACGATCAGGGTACCGAAGACCACCGCGAGATCCCAGGACAGGTTCAGCGCATATCGGCTGAGCAGCGTGCCGCCCAGCGCGGTCAACGGGATAGTCAGCAAAAGAAGTCGGCCGATGGCCGACGGTGCCTTCATGAATCCCCGGGGGCTAAGGGACATCCCTCCTTCCAAGAGGATGATGGCAACGCCGATTTCTACCAGTATAAACAGTCCGTTACCGAGGTCATGCACATGCAGGAGGTCAAAACCCATGGGCCCCATGACCATGCCGGCCACGAGGTAAAAAAGAATGGCGGGGATACGCAATCGTCGCGACAGGGCATAGCAGGCGATGCCGATAACGACGGCCAGGACGATCGTCTGCATGCTCCCGTGATCCATGGTCCATTCCCCTTTCCGTGAGTAAATCGATACCGGCAAGATATCCGAAGCTGCCAACCGAACGCTACAATCCCTGATCCGCCGTATTATTCCGCCCAGCTAGGGTTTCCCCCATCATGTGGGCCTGTTTTTATCAAGGGAAGGGCAGGGGGTCAAGTCGGCTAATGACCGTATCAAGGTGGTGAGGAGACTACACACGGATATGGGTCGGCAGCCTGACCACGACGGGAAACGCCGAATCCCTGCTGGGATCGAGGAGCAGTTTTCCCCCATGGTCGGAAATTATTCGGTGAGCGATGTTAAGGAAAAGGTCGAGGCCCCACGGCTTGTCCTTTAAGGCAGGATCAAATACCTGGCACAGGTCGAGGTCATCGTCGAGCGAGCCGATGATGATTTCGAGTTGATTCTCCACATACCGGATGGTCACATCGAATTCCGCCCCCTTGGGAATACCTGAGGCGATTTCTTGAAAAATCAACGTGACCGCCCGTTTGAAAAGACCGGCATCCACCGGAATCATGAGGCGTGAGGTGTTTGCAATCACTTGAGGGACCCGGCTGTGTTCGAGGAAGGCCCAATCGTGACCGTCAATCACATCCTGCACGAGTTGGTCGATCCTTTCCAGCCGTCTTTTCGGTAACGGCAATTCCACAAATGTATCCACCTCTTTGAGCACGCCTTCCAGCCTTTCCACCAGGGTGATGATCGTTTCGAGTTTCCGCCGGTCCGGATGTTCCGCCCCCAGATCGATTCGTCTCACCAATCCCCCGACACCCATCAAGGGATTGCGTATCTCATGGGCCATCGCCTGAGCCAGGCGTCCATAAGCGGCTTTTCGTTCCATCTCGATCAGGCGGGCTTGCGTTTCCCGCAACGTATCCACGGCATGAGCATATCGTTTCCTCAGCTCGGACCACAGCCGGGCATTCTCGATCAGCGGACCAAGCATAGCAGCAATGGCGGTCATAAAAGCCAGATCGTCCTGTGTGTACGCACCGGGAATATGGCGATCCAAATACAGGAGACCATACATTTGACTGTGATAGATCAGCGGGACACACAAGGCAGAACGCATGCGCAGGGCGATGACACTGTCTTGGTCTTTGAGAGACGTTTCGCTCAACGCATCCTCCAAAAGCAGGGACTGTCCGTTTTTGAAGACCTGGCTTACTACTGTTTTGCTGATGGGAAGAGCGTCGGGAGCAGATTCCGGCAGGATGGGCTGAAGTGTTCCGTCTTCCCGAAACAGGGCGAGATAACTGCGATCCTGCTTGAAAATATCCTTTAATCTCGAAAAGATCTTTTCTGCCAAGGCCCCCACATCTTGGTTTTCGGACAGCTCGGCGCTGATTTCGTAAATGGTCTCCAACTTTTCCAGATCCAATTTTCCCTTGCCCTTGGCGTCCAGGGAATGCAACACCAGGGTTTCTTCCACCAAATCCTCCTTTTCTCGACCGACCACCAGCTGGGTCCGACCCAGTTGGAGGCAATCACCCGATTTCAGAACGACACGGCCGACGATCCGTTCGCCGTTTACATACACGCCATTGGCACTCTGAAGATCTTCACCCTGGATCCGGTTTCCGTCGAAAAAGAGGCGCACGTGGCGATGAGAAATGCTCGGGTCCGCCAATTTTAAGTCGGCCTCATCACCACGCCCGACGACGCAAGGCAGGTCGATTTCGTAATTTTTCCCCGAATCTTTATCTTGAAGCACGATCGTCTTTGTCATCTTGCTCACCTTTGCCTGGCCTATGAGTGCACTACGGACGACTCCATCTCTGCCCTTGCAACCATTAAGCAGGATCCGGCACGGACCCACCACCTCGCCGCCTGGGGACCAAGAGGCTGCTGCCCCTTTCCCTACTTTTTTCCACCCCGTGGTGGGAGGACGACACGGAAAATTGCTACGGGAAGACTACGATTTCGAAGGTGAAGTCGTCAAGGTCTATGGCGAGCATTCGGTTGCGGAGTACCCCCTCTTGCTTGAGCAGCACGTGGGCCACCTCGGAACACTGGCAGGCGGCCAGCAGCGTGACCCCCTGGGGGGGACAGCCGAGGAGGGCTTCCGCTCCGGCGGGGGAGAGTTCCCGGGGGTCGCCGTATATCAGTTCCAACCCCCGATCTTCGGGAAATACGGTCATCACATGGCCGGAGAGTCCGGCCACGGCGGCGGAGATCAACGGACGGCCAGCCTCTTTTGTGACCTTTTCCAGCATCAACCGCTCGGTCACGCCGCCAAGGCAATCGACCACCAGATCGGCACGTTCAATGATGGCGGGACCCGATTTCTCCGTCAAAAAGCCGTCGTAGGAAAACACGGCTATCGAGGGGTTGATGCTTTGGATCCGCTCCACCGCCGCCGAAACCTTGGTCTCCCCCAAGGTCTGCCCGGTGCACAAGACCTGTCGATTCAGGTTGCTCTCCTCGAAGCGGTCGCCGTCGATGACGTGAAGGGCGCCCACACCCATACGGGCCATAAGCTCGACCACCACGCCGCCCAACCCGCCCAACCCCACAACGAGAGCGGACGATCGGAGCAATCGCGCTTGTTGAGGCAGGGAAACGGTTTTCAGGTTGCGGCTGTACCGCTGGGGAAGGATTTCCGACTCGAGGGCGGCGATCTCCACGTCTCGACCGGCAATGCCATACCGGTCGGCCAGAACCTGGACGTGATTTACGGAAAGCGTCCTGAAGGGCTGACCTTGCGAACCGCTCGGGGCTTCGGCCAGACCGATGATATCGGTAAGAAGCGGGCCGGACATCGGGCTACCCCCCTCCCACGGCGGGAAAGATACCTACCCTGTCGCCCCCTTTCAACGGCGTGGTCAAGTCCTGCTTGACGCCGTTGACGAAGACGAGTTTGACCTCCTGTGGGGGCACGGCCAGCCTCTCGAGCAGTTCGGCGACCGTCAAGCCGGCGGCAATAGGAAACCGATCCGCATCGGCCGGCGTAAAGCGTTGTAACGAGGCAAACAGCTTGACGGCAATCTGAACGGTCATGGGAACCGCCTGGAACGCCCCCGACGTGACAGTAGTCGCGGATGCAGCAGATACGGTATCATCGCCCCTTTTCTCCGCCCATCATGCCCAGGAGTACCCGATAGGGGCCGGGCGTTCCCGGCGGGATCAATGCCACCCGGTCCCCGTCGTTTAATGTCGTGTCGAAGGGTTGAACCGAACCGTTGATCAAGACGGCCTCCACATCGGCGATTTGCAGGCCGACGGCCACCACCAAGTCGGCCACCGTGCTCTCATCGGCGAGTTTGACCGGGACATCGGCGTAGGGGCGATTCTGCTCCTTGAGCCGCTTCTGGAGAAACGAAAAGGCGTTGAACAAGACGGTAACCACTATCAGCTCCTGTTGCGCGTCCCGGTTGACGGCACACCCGGTCAGCATCCGGTCGTTGACCTTTTCCGCCATTTCCCCATGACGGGCATTAGCCATACTGCTTCGCCTGCTGCAACTCCGCTTCCGTAAAGTCCCACGTCACATTATGGGGCGGTAGTGGCTCCTTGAAAAAGTCCGGCAATCGGTCCTGGGCCTTGGTAAATCCCGCCCTTTCGTTGAACGTATTTTCGTCTTTTAGAATAGAAATACCGAGACTTACCACATCGTCGGGTGTAAGACTCAGGCCGTATTGGGCGTTCAGCAAATCGACGATGGTCTGTACGCCGTTTTCGGCATCTAGAACGGCAAAGGCCACAAACAGACAAAGCCCCGTCGAATCGACCGCCGCCGTGGCGATTTGGAGGTTCTTGGACACATCCACGTTGCCTGCTTTGCTCAGCGGATCCACATCTCCGCCCACTTTCAGGATGTTGGGTGCCACGGCATATCCCGCCGTATGATCGGCTCCCATGGCGCTGGTACAGTAGGTCACCCCCTGTCCTTTGACGGCCCGGGGGTCATAGGCCGGCAGGCCCTGTCGCTTCACTGCGGGAATCCGGTCAACCCCGAGAGCCTGGCCGGTGAAGACGGAACCGTTGCCGATGATCTTGCCCACGGGATCTCCGGTTGCCACCTGCTTGAGTAAATCGATGGCCGCCTTGCCGTCTCCCCAGTCGAGGAGTCCTCCTTCCATGGCCACTCCCAAGGTAACCCCCGTCTCGATCGTATCCAGGCCGATATCGTCGCAGAGGGCATCGAGTCTGGCCACGTCGTCCAGGTCCTTGATAGTCGTGTTGGCACCGAGGGCCCAGATGGTTTCATACTCGAAACCGGAGGTCAGCACCTCGCCGTTTTTGTCATGATAAACGTTGGAGCACTGGATCACACAGCCGGGATGGCATCCCTCTTTGGTCTTTCCGCCCCGTGCCTCGATCACTTCGGACATCTGCTCGCCGCTGATATCCTGGGCGAATTCAAACCGGCCGGAACGGAAGTTCTTCGTCGGAAACCCGCCGGCTTCATTGATGATATTGACCAATATCGCCGTGCCATAGGCCGGAAGGCCCTGGCTGGTCACCGGATGGCTTCTGAGTATTTCCACCCACCGTTTATTGGCGGCCTTGAACGCCTCGGGATCGGCTACGGCGACCTTGCCCGCACCGGTGTCGTCAACGACGATGGCCTTGATACCTTTGGAACCCATCACGGCACCCAGCCCACCGCGCCCTGCGGCCCGGCCCGGTCTGCCGCCGGGATCGGCAAAGTTGATACAGGCGGCGGTTAAACGCTGCTCCCCGGCGGGGCCGATGCTCATCACGCCCACGCGCTTGCCGTATTTGTCCCACAGCCGATTGATGACTTCTTTGTTGCCCAGCCCCATGTATTCGTCCGCCGGCAGGATTTCCACACGCTCGTTTTTGATCACGACCACGGAGAAAGCCCCGTTGTCCGGCTTGTCTTCGACGACAATGGCCTTGATTCCTATCTTGGCCAGCTTCTGAGACAGAAGCCCCCCGGAATTGCTCTCTTTGATGCCGCCGGTGAGAGGGGACTTGGCCCCCACGGATATCCGGCCGGAATTGGCGGCCACCGTTCCGGTCAGAAGACCGGGCGCCACCACCAGCTTGTTCTCCTTGCTCAACGGGTGACAGGTGGGAGAAACTTCGTTTAAGACCATTTTCGACGTCAGTCCCCTACCCCCAAGGGCCGCCAGGTCGGCGCCGACCTCCTCGAACGCATACGTCTTGTTCTTCGCGTCGATCCTCAATATCTTGGACATGATTTCCTCCTCTCCGCGAGATCCTCATATTGCAGCGTTTTAACGATCCATCGGTGCACCCATCTCACGTAAGGCACTTGAGATTGCGCCCCAACCTGTTTGCCAACTCCTTTGTTTACTTACATATAACGGCACGGATATGCTGACAAGACCGAGACTATATGCTTTTTTAGGCACATAGCATTTTGTGGTCCCGAACTGACCGACCCCTTGACCGTCAACCCCCTCCCTAATTCAGACAGCCCGCTTTACAACGGGAACAGACGTACTATAGTATAGAAATATGGGTTAACACGAGTACATGATGTGAGGTGGCGGTGGACGATAAGGATTTGCCGAAAACGGAAAAGCGGCAAGGCGAGCAGGAAGACGACAACGCGCGTTTCGGGAAATTCGTCCCATGGTTCCCCGGCCTGGGGGCGTTGATCGTTTTCCTGATTCTTCGTGCCTGCGGGGCCATATGAATTGCAAAAGGGTTGTAGACGGATTCGAATGTCGGCCCGTTCTTTGCTACCACTCGGAGGCTGTCGGAGAACTTGCGTAGGAGCGACTTTTAGAGTCTTTGATAGCGGTTCTGTTGAAAGTTATGAAACAGTCACCTGCCAAAAAGAAATCTGTTCTATGGACCAGGTTGGCTTATGTCTTGGTGATCTTGGTGACGGTGGGTTACTACGGGTACAGTCGGGAAAAGGATTCGGCGGTATCCTCTGACGCCGGCAGGCCGGTGACCGGAGAAGGCGTCGGCAGCAAAGAAACGGATTCAACCGCACCGTCAGGGCAGGCACGACGATTTGCGGTGAAAAGACCCATACCACCGCCAAACGCCAAAAATGAAACGGCCGGCCCCCTGGCCGATACTGTGGCCGGCACCGTCACCAGCGATGACAAAGGATACCCGAGATCCGGAAAACAGGTTACGCCAAAGAGACGCACCGAACCCACGGCAGACAGCGTTGACAAAGGCACACCGAGGCGCGGCATGATGCCGGCCAAACCGGAACCGGAGGTCGAGGAAAACAAACCCGATTATTCCGATGCCTCGCCCCCCAGTGTGACCGCCATACGTTTTGACCCCCAAACAGTCCGACAGGGGGAATCGCTTTCCGTCTTTGTCCGGGTTACCGACAATTTGTCAGGGGTCAGTTCGGTCTCCGGTGTGGTGAGAAGTCCATCCCGGGCGGCGGCATTACCTTTTCGCGGTCAAGCATCGGAGGATGTGGGAACGTTTGTCGGGACATTGACCATTCCAGACCGGGGAGACATCGGCCGATGGCATTTCAGCACGTTACGCGCGAGCGACGGCGCTCACAACCAGCAAACGTACTCAGAGAAAAGTTCGCTCTTGAGAGGTGCCTATTTTGAGGTCGTCGGGTCCACAGCCGACACGATTCCCCCCAACGTGACCGGTGTCTACTTGGACCCCTTCGAGGCCTATGACGGAGACCGAATCAAAATCACCGTTGAGGTTGTCGACGACGAGTCCCCGATCGTCTTGGTTTACGGGGTGTTGCAAAGTCCCTCTAAACACGCCAAGCTGCCCTTTTCCTGCCGTAACGAGGACGGCGGCAATCTCTTTGACGGTTATGTGACAATTCCCGCGGATTCAGAGTCCGGTGAGTGGACGGTAAGCTATCTTCAGGTCAAAGACGCCTCCCAAAATACCGAAACCTATTTTCGGGCGAACCATCCCGATCTCTTTGCCGATGCTCGAATCAACGTATATGCCAGCCGGTCCGACGCCGACCCGCCCACATTGGACACCCTTTCCATCCATCCCTCTGCGGCCCTCTATGAGGAAACCGTGGACATCATCGTTTATGCATCGGATGATGTTTCCGGTGTGAGCAGCGTATCGGGACAATTGCAAAGCCCGTCTCGAAAAGCACGTATTCCTTTTTCCTGTGAATACGATTCGGACAACGGCGCCTACAAGGCCCGGGTCACCATCCCCGCCAATGCCGAAATCGGTCGGTGGCGGGTGGACTACATTGCCATGACCGACAAAGCGCGGAACCAGATAAAATACAACTATTCAACAACCCCCGTCATCCAAGAATCCTATCTGACAATCATCGGCGAGTGAGTGTCTGCTTGCAAAGCAATGGGATAATTCCCTTGTGTTCTTGTTTACTCGTCTTTCTTTTTCAGCAGGGCATCGAGTCCGGCAAAAGGCTGGTACGTTGAAGTCGGTGTCTCTTTCCGCTCGGCTTCTCCAAGGGCACCGTAGGCTTCAGCAACCTCGTGCCGACTGTGTTCGTTTTCGTGACAATAGAGGCACAGCAGTTCCCAGTTGCTGCCGTCCAGGGGATTGTTGTCATGGTTGTGATCCTTGTGATGGACCGTAAGTTCGCGAACCTTCCTGCCGCTGAATTCCCGGCCGCACCGGGCACAAATCCACGGAAACAACTTGAGCGCCCGGTCTCGGTACCCCTGTTCGCGATTCCGGCGATTGCGCCGGGCCTCGCTGATAATCTCTCCCGGCTTGTTATTATTCGATGGGATTCGTTCCGATGTCATATCGATTTGAATTGTCCCGGCTCTGAGGTCCTACCAACACGCTCTTTAATGGGCAACCCGGCCGCACTTATTATTTTGATCTCCCCTCCCT
>CAZHHS010000011.1:0-20141 GCA_964532395.1 uncultured Desulfobacterales bacterium
GTTGGCGAGGTGGACGTCAATTGCACCATGGACGTTGTAAGACTTATATAACAAACTCAGAAAAGACAGCCCCAACGGAATTTAGGGTCTCTTGGGGCCGAGTTTTAGGCGCGTTGAAATTTGAAGCGGCCCCAGTGCACGACCTTCTCTAGAAAGACAAGTCAAGTTCGTTGCTGACAGGAAGCCGCCGGAGGGGCTCCTAGGCCACGTTCTTTTTGTCTGATTGCCCTTCCTTGACCAGCGTTTCAGCTATGTTGTTCGGCACTTGCTTGTAGTTGGAAAATTCCATGGTGAATTGGGCCTTACCTTGGGTCGCCGACCTCAAAACCGTTGAATAGCCGAACATTTCCGCCAAGGGCACACGCGCTTCCACGGCACACATGAAGCCGTCTTCCTGGGTCCCCACAATCATTCCCCGCCGTTGGTTCAAAGAGCCCATGACGGTACCCTGAAACTCAGTCGGTGTTTCCACGACCACTTTCATGATCGGCTCATGGATCACCGGTTTGGCCTTGAAATAGGCCTCCATGAAAGCCCCTCGGGACGCCGCCTGAAAGGCCATTTCTGAGGAATCAACGGCATGGGAAGCCCCGTCTTCGATAACCACCTTAATGCCCGTAACCGGAAATTCCATCTTCGGGCCCTTGGCCAAACAGCTTTGAAAGCCCTTTTCACATGCCGGGATAAACGCCGTAGGAATCGCACCACCGGTTATACGGCTTTCAAAAATAAAATCGGCCTCTGTCGTGGGCTCCATATACCCGGCCACGCGACCAAACTGTCCGGCTCCCCCTGTTTGCTTCTTGTGCGTATAGTCAAACGTCGCCCTTCGGGTAATGGTTTCCCGGTAGGCAACCCGTGGTTTACCCGTCACGACTTCCGCATTATATTCACGGCGCATGCGCTCCACATATACCTCCAGGTGAAGTTCTCCCATACCTGAAATAATGGTGTCTCCCGTTTCGTGACTCACATACGTCTTAAATGTCGGATCTTCTTTGGTGAACCGTCCCAGGGCCTTCGACATACTGACTTCCGCTTTGCTGTCTTTTGGGGTAATGGCCAGAGAAATCACCGGCTCGGGCACATACATGGATGTCATGGTCAAATTGACCCCCGGACTGACAAACGTATCGCCGGACGCACAATCGACGCCGAACAGGGCCCCAATGTCCCCGGCCGTCACCGACTCCATATCTTCCATTTGGTCCGCGTGCATGCGAATGAGCCGCCCCACTTTCACCTTTTTGCCGGTTCGTATATTGATAATCGTATCCCCTTTGGCCAGCGTTCCCTGATAAACACGGATATACGTGAGTTGTCCGTATGGACCGTCTTCCAGTTTAAAGGCCAAAGACACCAGCGGGGCCTTCGGGTCTGCCGACAACGCCACTTGGGCTGTTTCATCGTCGGCCTCCAGCGCCCAGTTTTCCACATCGGTCGGACACGGGAGTACCTTGGTTACCGCGTCCAGCAGGGGCTGGACCCCTTTATTCTTGTAGGCGGACCCCATCAATACCGGTGTCAACTGACGGTGCAGGGCACCCGCACGGATGGCGTCAATGAGCAATGCCTCCGTCACATCCCCTTCCAGTGCGGCCTCGGTAAGTTCATCGGAAAACATGGAAGCGGCGTCTATCAGTTCTTCCCGTTTTTCCCGGGCCTCGGCGGCAAGATCTTGCGGTATCTCCTCTGTCCGAACGATTTCCCCGCTTTTACCATCAAAATAGAAGGCTTTCATAGAGACCAAATCGACAACCCCTTCGAACGCCGCCTCCAATCCGATCGGGATCTGGAGGGCTATGGCATTGTGACCGAGTTTTTCCCTCAGTTGCTTCACCACTCGAAACGGGTTCGCGCCACTCCTGTCACATTTATTGACGAAAGCGATACACGGCACCCCGTAGCGGGTCATCTGCTGATCCACTGTTATGGACTGGGACTGAACGCCACCGACGGCACACAGGACCAGGATCGCCCCATCGAGAACCCGTAGTGACCGCTCCACTTCCACGGTAAAATCGACGTGACCCGGTGTATCAATTATGTTGATGTCGTGATCATTCCATTCACAATACGTGGCGGCCGAAGCAATCGTGATTCCACGCTCCTTTTCGAGTTCCATGAAATCCATGGTCGCCCCGACGTTGTCTTTGCCTTTGACATCATGAATGGCATGGATTCGCTTGGTGTAATAAAGTATTCGTTCCGTCAGCGTTGTCTTTCCCGCATCAATGTGGGCGCTGATCCCAATGTTTCTAGTGTGATGAACGTCTCTACGCATGGTACTCTCTCCTTAATAAAAAACCCTCATCCGCCTTTGTCCGAATGAGGGAGCCCGACAGTTAACTTTAGCTTAACCAAGTATGATACATCCCTGATTGAATTTTGTCAATTAAAAATAGTGTCCCAAATCCACGGCTTGCCGCGTTTGCGGGAGATGCGCGGCGGTGGGCGCGCCCACGTACACGTCTACTTCAAGCACCCACCAAGAAAAAAGCTCCGGTGAAATCGGTAAGTCCGAAGGGCCAAAAAATCGGCGGATTTGGGTGTGAGCCCGGATTGGAACGACACAAATAGACTTGAAAACAGGTGGCTTGCCTGCTAGTGATCCGGACCAATACCATATCCACTGGATGGAGCGGATGAAGATCGACAGATTCGGCCGTATGCCTCTATTTCTGTTTGAAAACCTGGCGAAGGAACCAGGGATCAAGCACTTTATCACCACCCGGATGGCCACCGCATCCCCCCACTGCGCCTGTGAACTAAACTTGTCTTTTTCCGCCGGTAAAACGCCCGAAGAAGTCTTGAAAAATCGGAAACGGTTGTCCAATGCCCTGGATATCCCCTTAGAATGGGTCACTACGGCCCAACAAGTCCATGGGTGCTCTGTAAGAATCTTGTCACGGTCCGACCGGGGAAGCGGTGCATGGGAACCCACCGACGCCCTGGAGGCAACGGACGCCCTGGTCACCAACCTGCCTGACATTTGCCCCATGGTTCTCGTCGCTGACTGTGTGCCCATATTACTGTATGACCGAGGCAAAAAGGTTGTTGCCGCCGTTCATGCCGGGTGGCGGGGCACCCTCGACTTCATTGTCCACCGAACGGTACGCACGATTGAAAGACACTTCGGATCCAGGCCCGCCGATATTATCGCCGGTATCGGCCCTTCTATCGGCCCGTGTTGCTTCCATGTCGGGCCCGAGGTAATTGCCCTGGCTCAAGGCGCCTTCGGCTCAAAAAACAACTACGTTTCCCGGCTGTCTTCACAGGGGGGCTGTTTCGATTTGTGGGCAGCCAATCATGACCAACTTCTCCAGGCAGGCCTCACCCCGGACCAGATTGAGACGGCACGAATCTGTACCGCCCATGACCATAAAGATTTTTTTTCTTATCGAAAAGAAGGCACCCGTGCCGGCCGCTTCGGGGCGGGAATATGCTTGATCACGGATTAAATGTGATGGCGTCTTTGGAAGTTCAAGATCAAGACGGCGAGTCCCGCTTACACCCCTTCGCCCCATACCACTCGATTTGGCGACACAGGCCGCGAATCATCCTCACATCCCTGGCCCGAATACCGATCCGCGAAAAAGACCGCCGGATCTGCCACATCCAATAATCAGGGTTCTCCGGGTTGATGAAACTGATATTCACCAGCGTTTCTTTTAACTGTGCGTACATCTCCTCCAACTCGCGGCGGGTGGCCAGCCTGGGGCCGACCTCCGGAGGCGCTTCCCAGCTCGCCGTAAACACCTCGTAGCACAAGACCATTACCGCCTGGGCCAGGTTTAGGGATGAGAATTCAGCAGTCGGAATGGTTACCACGGTATGGCAAAAAGCCAAATCGGCATTCTTCAGCCCCCGGCTCTCCGACCCGAAAAGCAAGGCGATTTGGTTGTCTCGAGATATGGCGACAAGGCTGTGAGCAACATCTCTGGGCCTTTGCACGGTATGACGTTTACGGCCGACCCGGGCGGTCGTCCCGACAACGTACTGAAAGGGACTCAACGCCATCGCCAGCTCGGCGTGAACGGATATATCCGCCACCCGGTCCGCCGCCACGTGAGTCGCCATTTTCAGGATTCGGTCATAATCCCAGTTTTGGGGATTTACCACCAGGACCCGACCAATACCCATGTTCATGGCGGCACGGGCAGACGCGCCGATATTTTCCGGATACCGGGGTTCATTCAACACGATGGAAACGTTGCTCAGATTTACGCGGCTGGACATGGAAATCTTGGATTCTCAGGTAAGATCGAGCAAAGTGGCGGCTATTGCTCGGGAGACTCAAGACGGTTAAAGAAAAAATCGATCTCCCACCGGGCACTCTCCGTACTATCGGAACCATGCACCACATTTTTTCGCCCATCCGTGGCGAAGGCTTGCCGAATCGTCCCCTTCTCCGCCTGTGCGGGATCAGTGGCTCCCATAATCTTTCGATATTCGGCAATCACATCGTCCCCCTCCAGAACCACCGCCACGCAAGGCCCGGAAGACATGAAATCGGTCAGCCCGTCAAAGAAAGGTTTCCCCTGGTGTACGTGATAGAAGGCCTCCGCCAGTTTTTTGCTCATCCAGACCATTTTCATCCCCACCAGCTTGAATCCTGCCTGCTCAAGGCGCCTGAGAATCTCACCCACCAGGCCTCTTTGAACACCGTCGGGCTTGATAATCGATAGGGTTCTTTCTTTCATACGGTCTGCCCTCGGATTTCAGATGCAAGAAAACGTAACAGGGGGGAAACCGACTTATGCCCACGCCAAGCGGGTCGAACTGATTTGAACGTCTTTGACCGGGAATATGGGCGAAACGATCTCTTCCGGGGAAAACCAAAGCTTTATCTCTCTTTCGGCTTCTTCCGGATTGGCCGAACTGTGAACAACGTTTTCAAATACACCGGTAGTGGTAATTCTCCCATAGGCACCCCGAATTGATCGGGGATCCGCCGCTTCGGGGTTCGTCGCCCCACAGATGTGCCGCACCTTTCCAATGGCATCCTCTCCGTGGTAAACGAGAGCCAGAACCTTTCTACATTCATGAAGATCGCCCCTGATATAGTCAATCAACTCACCAAAAAAGGGCTTGTCCCTCAACGCTTCATAGTGTTCTTCTGCAAGGGCCTGGCTCACCTGAACGACCTTGGCGCCGACAATTTCCAGCTCGGCCTCCGAAAGTCGCGTCAGGATATTCCCGGTGAGGGATTTTCTCAAGCCGTCGGGCTTAATCAATACCAATGTCTGGACGATTGCCATTTCAGATCACCTTTAAATTCGTAAGTCGGTTTCGATTTCATGGGGCCGATACTGGGACGAAAAAGGACGTTTGCTTTGGGCAAAACGGCGCCAGCATAGGTAAATACCGGTGCCATGTCAAGATATAGTTCGTAACAATAGCCAAGTTGTGGTATGGAAGGCATAATACAAGAGTATTTGCCCGAAACAACAAGTGAGGATTGCAATCCCGGCAGACAAGTGATAAGTATCTAATATGTCAGAAGAGTTGATTATAAACGCCACTGAGCATGAAACCCGAGTTGCCTATGTGGAAAACGGCATGCTCCGGGAACTCTTTGTAGAAAGGCCCTCTCAACGGGACATTGCGGGCAACATATATAAAGGACGCGTCCTCCGTGTGTTGCCGGGAATGCAAGCCGCCTTCGTGGACATCGGACTCGAACAGGCCGCGTTCATTTATGTCGCCGACGTCTTAAATAACTATTACGAATTCGAGCAACTCATGGGGGGCCCCTTGGATGAAGACCAAAAACAGGCTGAAGAAACCGATCAGCGAGATCGGCCGCCATCTCTCGACCACGGCTTCTTGATCGAAGAACTCCTCTACGAAGGACAGGAAATAATGGTCCAGGCCTCCAAAGCCCCTATTGGAAGCAAGGGGGCCAGACTCACTTCCCGTGTATCCCTTCCCGGGCGCTTCTTGGTACTCATGCCGACCACCAGTCACATCGGCGTCTCCCGTAGAATCGAAGACGAAACGGAACGACAACGACTCAAAGATGCGATTGCCGCCGTACGGACGGACAATTACGGCTTTATCGCTCGAACGGTCAGTGAGGGGGTAAGCGAAGAAAAGCTGGCCAACGAAATGGGGTTTCTTATTTCTCTGTGGGAAGAAATCCAAAAGAAGAACACCACCGCCCCCGTACCCAGCCTGTTGCACAAGGAGCTAAACGTCACTCTCCGGGCGGTACGAGATCTTTTCACCCAAGAGGTGGACAAGCTGGTGATTGATTCCAAGTCGGGATACGAGGAGATTCTTCGTTTCCTCGATACATTCATGCCCAGACTCAAGGACGCCGTGGAACTCTATGAGGCCAGGGAATCCGTCTTCGATGCCTATAATCTGGAATCCGAAATTTCCCGTGCCCTGAAAAAAAAGGTGTGGCTTAAATCCGGGGGCTACATTGTTATCGAACATACCGAAGCACTGGTCGCCATTGATGTGAATACCGGCCGCTTCGTGGGCAAATATAATTTGGAGGAAACCATTCTCAAGACGAATCTGGAAGCAGTCAAGGAAATCGCTTACCAGATTCGTCTACGCGATATCGGTGGGCTGATCATTATCGATTTTATTGATATGGAAAAGCGCTCGAATCGGGAACGGGTATTTAACACGCTCAAAGAGGCTCTCAAGAAGGATAGGAGCAAAACCAACGTATTGCCCATGTCTGAACTGGGTCTCATCGAAATGACGCGAAAGCGCACGCGGGAAACCCTGAACCGCATGCTTTGCGAGCCTTGTTTTTATTGCGAAGGGGAAGGATACCTGCAATCCAGGCGCACGATTTGTTATAATATCTACCGAGACATTCGTCGGGAATCCGGTGAAATAATGGGCAAACGCATCACGTTGAAAGTCCACCCGGATACGGCGGATCTCCTGTTGGGCGAGGAACGCCAGGTGGTTGAATCCTTGGAAAAATGGCTACACAAAGAAATCGTAATCCATCCGGAGCCCCATTTCCACCTGGAACAGTGGGAAATGTACGAGGTTTTCGACAAGTAGCGAAAAAGTGTTGACAATTTGCCACCTACAGCCTTATATTTATTGTTTTATTCGTCCGGAAAAAGGGCGGTTTGTAGTGAAACCAATGTTTAGGAGTAGAAAGGCACTGATATGTATGCGGTAATAGCAACAGGGGGCAAACAGTACAAGGTATCGGAGGGAGACACCATACGAGTGGAAAGACTTCCCGGGGATGTGGGTACACCCGTCACGATTGACCGTGTACTGATGTTTTCCGACGGAGAGTCCGTCACTATCGGCCAACCGGTGCTCCCGGACGTGGAAGTCAACGGTCGAATCGTGGAACAAGGCAGGGCCAAAAAAACCTTGGTTATGAAATATAAGCGGCGAAAGGGATATCGTAGAAAGCACGGTCACCGACAGTATGTCACCGGGCTGAAAATTGATTCGATTAAACGCGGATAACTCATTGCTGATCAGCTGGGAGGATAAGATCAATGGCACACAAGAAAGCAGGGGGTAGCTCCAGAAACGGTCGGGACAGTAACGGTCAGAGGCGGGGCACCAAACGGTACGGCGGGCAACCGGTTGCTGCGGGAAACATCCTGGTACGGCAACTTGGAACGAGAATCCACCCGGGGAATAATGTGGGGATGGGCAAAGACTATACCTTGTTTGCCAAAACGGACGGAATCGTAAAATTCGAGCGTTTTGGTCGCTCGAGGAAAAAGGTGAGTGTCGAACCTGTTGTGGGTTGAAGCGTCTCCGCCGGCCTATGCATAACCTGCATGAAATGCGCTTCCGCTTGCCGCCCAGTGCCCACACCCATGGATCCGGCTGAAATCCCGCCTTCTTACATATCGCATAATAACCATACATGAAATTCATTGATGAGGCACTGATTACCGTTGAGTCCGGTCGTGGGGGCAACGGCTGTGTAAGTTTCCGACGGGAAAAGTACGTCCCCAGGGGAGGTCCGGACGGCGGCGACGGCGGAAAAGGAGGCGATGTAATCATTCGCGCCACATCGCGGATCTCCTCCCTTTCCGAGTTCAGTTTCAAGAGACATTTCAGGGCCCAACGGGGTGCCCACGGCCGGGGCAAGCAGCAATCGGGAAAGCAGGGGAAAAATGCGATCATCGAGGTCCCCCGGGGCACTCTTGTAACGGAAACCGAAAGTGGACGGCAGGTTAAAGATCTGGTACGTGAGGGGGAGTCAGTCGTGGTTGCCGCCGGCGGCCGGGGCGGCCTGGGAAACCGTCATTTTGCCTCGGCCAGAAACCGGGCCCCCCGATACGCTCAGGACGGCGAGCCCGGTCAAATACGGCATCTGAAACTGGAACTCAAAATCCTCGCCGATGTGGGAATCATCGGTCTTCCCAACGCCGGCAAATCGACCCTGATATCCAAACTCTCCTCGGCTCGTCCGAAAATCGCCGGATACCCCTTTACCACGTTGATCCCCTCACTCGGTGCGGTTGAAGCCATCGACAATTACCGTTTCATCGTTGCGGATATCCCCGGTCTTATCGAAGGGGCCGGAAAGGGCGTGGGACTGGGCACCCGGTTCTTAAAACATATCGAACGGACCCGGATACTGTTACATCTCATTGACGTGAGCACCATGACTACGGATGACCTTTTGGCCCCCTTTGAGACCATCAATCGGGAGCTGGCGGCGTTTAACCCACAGCTTGCCCAAAAACGCCAGGTGGTCGTACTGAACAAAATCGATCAGCCGGGAACATCCGCCATGGTCGAAAAGGCCATAGCGGCATTAAGACCCAGGAATCCGGACGTGTGGGCGATTTCCGCACTGACGGCGACAGGTCTGGAACCTTTACGGGCACGTTTGGCGAGCCTGGTTCAACAACAGACCGACGGCGAAAACCGCCGAAGAGGAAATGGCGTGTTGGACCGAGGCAAGGAAGGTTGAAAATTGGTGAAGACAAGGATGACCGAAGAACGGACGCTTTCAAGAAAACAATTGTTTGATGCCGCCGAACGCGTTGTGGTGAAGGTCGGCACCGGAGTACTCACATACAAGCAGGACCCCCACATCGACACCATCGACCAGCTGGTCCGGAACATGTCTTGGCTGATCGATCAGGGCCGGGAAGTCATTCTGGTCAGTTCCGGGGCCATCGGCTTGGGTGTCGGAAAAGTTAACCTGAAGGCCAAGCCCACGGACATACCTCAAAAGCAGGCGGCGGCGGCGGTGGGACAACCGAGCCTTATGCTGGCCTACGAAAAAGCGTTCAGCCGGCATCATAAGAAGGTGGCTCAGGTACTGCTCACCCGAGACGACCTGTGTAATCGGCGGCGGTATCTAAACGCCCGGAATACGCTCAATGTCCTGTTGGACTGGGGAATCGTTCCTATCGTAAATGAAAACGACACGGTGGTTGTCGATGAGCTCAAGTTTGGAGACAACGACAACCTGTCCGCCATGATTACCCACTTGATGGATGCTCAGGTCCTGGTTAGCCTTACCGACATTGACGGCTTCTACGACAAAGACCCACAAGTCCATCCGGATGCGGCATTATACCCCATCGTCTTCAATATCAGCCCGGCCATGGAGCAGGCCGCATGCGACATTCCGGGGACCCTGGGTACGGGTGGGATGGCCAGCAAGATTCGCACGGCCAAAAAGGTGACGACCGGCGGGATTCCCATGGTCATTGCCAACGGCCTCAAAGCCACCACTCTAAAAGATATCTTTCTGGGCAAGTCCGTGGGAACCCTTTTTATGCCCGGATCGCGAAAACTGGCTCGGAGAAAATGCTGGATTGCCTTTACCCTAAAGGAGAAGGGTGCTATTAAAGTGGACAAAGGCGCTGTCCACGCGATGTGCAACCAGGGCAAGAGTCTGCTGCCGATCGGCATTATCGATGTGGAAGGCAGTTTCGGTCAAGGGGCCATGGTCAGCTGCTTGGACGAAGACAATACGGCCTTTGCAAAGGGGCTTGTAAATTATAAGGCCTCGGATATCAGAAAACTGCAAGGGGTACGAACGAACCAGATTGAAACCGTCCTGGGCCACAAGCACTATGATGAGGTTATACACAGGGACAATTTGGTCATAACCCGGGGCGGTATGGAGGACCACGCATGTCAGTAGAAGACACCATCCGGAAAATGGCGGAAACGGCAAAACGGGCCGCCGGGGAAGTTGCGGTATTGAGTTCACGAAGAAAGAACGAGGCATTGAACCGCATCGCAGACAACCTGGTGGAGAAGCGATCCCAAATAAAGGACGCCAATGGCAAAGATCTCGATGAGGGTCGTCAAAAGGGACTTTCCGATGCCATGATTGATCGGCTTGCCGTGGACGACAAGGTGATCGAGTCCATGGCCTCGGGCTTGAGGGACGTGGTCGCCCTGCAGGATCCGGTTGGCGGGGTTACCGGTATGTGGCTTCGTCCCAATGGACTTCAGGTTGGCCGGGTCCGGATTCCTCTGGGGGTGATATCCATGATCTATGAAGCCCGGCCGAACGCCACCGTGGATGCTGCAGGGCTTTGTTTAAAAGCCGGCAATGCGATTATACTTAGGGGCGGATCGGAGGCTTTTCACTCGAATTCGAGCCTGGCGGCCATCATTCAGGACGCACTCCGAGACGCGGGGGTACCCGAAGGCGCCGTTCAAGTGGTTCCGCTGAAAGACAGATCGGCCGTGAATGCCTTGTTGGCGCAAGAAGGGCTTATAGACCTTGTTATCCCCCGAGGAGGAGAAAGTTTGATCCGTTTTGTCGCGGAAAATTCCAAAATCCCGGTATTAAAGCACTACAAAGGCGTTTGCCATGTCTATGTGGACAAGGATGCCGATCTAGCCATGGCTGAAGAGATATCCTACAATGCCAAAGTTCAACGGCCGGGGGTGTGTAACGCCATGGAAACGCTGCTGGTACACCGGGACATGGCCGACGCGTTCCTGCCCACGGCGGCTCGCCGCTTCGACGAGGCGGGCGTTGAACTTCGCGGCTGCCCTGCCACTTGCCGCATTGTGCCCGCCGCCCACTCGGCAAGTGATGAGGACTGGTCGAAAGAATACTTGGACCTAATTTTGGCAGTAAAAGTTGTTGAAAGCATGGATGATGCCATAGACCATATCGCCCGATATGGTTCCGCTCATACCGAAGCCATTGTTACCACTGACTACGAACGGTCCCGGCGTTTCCTGCGCCGGGTCGACGCATCGGTGGTTTTGGTCAACGCGTCCACCCGATTTAACGATGGGGGTGAACTGGGTTTGGGTGCCGAAATCGGAATCAGCACGTCGAAGCTTCACGCTTACGGTCCCATGGGCTTGGAGGAATTAACAACCACTAAGTTTATTGTTTATGGAGATGGACAGATACGGACCTAAGGGGGGATTGTGCGTCTAGGCCTTTTGGGTGGCACCTTCAACCCGATCCATTTGGGCCATCTTCGGTCGGCTGTGGAAGTTCGGGAAACGTTCAACCTGGATCGCGTATTGCTTATCCCTTCCGCCCATCCACCTCACCGGGCGTCTAAAGGGATTGCCGATGCCGTGGATCGATTGGAAATGGTCCGGTTGGCCGCTCAGGGAGTGCCGTACTTGGAAGCCTCGGATGTAGAATTGTCCAGACCGGGACCCTCTTACACAATAGAAACCCTGGAGTTCTTTCAGCACCGTTTCGGCCCCCGATGTGACATCCATTTCATTATCGGTTTCGACGCTTTCTCAGACATCGCCACCTGGAAGGCGTTCAAGAAACTCTTTGCCACGGCTCGGTTCGTGGTCACCGGCCGGTCGGGCGCCCATCCACAGGACCTAGAAACGGTCATTCACACCGACGTATCGCCAGACTACCGGTATGACGCCGCGTCACGGGCATTCCGACATCCCGACTGGCTGACCATTTACAGCATGGAAGTCACGCGCTTTGACATCTCCGGCACCCAGGTTAGACATTGCCTCCGGAAACACCGATCGATCACCTTTTTGGTTCCCCGGGCCGTGGAAGATTATATATATGACAGGAAGCTCTATCTCGATGAAAAAAACGAATAGTTCCCTTTTAACCCCCTTCCTAGAGGCGGTTCAGGGCATGAAGGCCTCGAATATCATCGTGTTGGACGTACGGGGATTGGCCTCCTTCGCCGACTACTTCATCTTATGCTCCGGAAAGTCTCATCGACAGGTCACAGCCATTGCCGAATTCGTGGAACGCAACCTGAAGGGCAAAGGAATCAGGGTCCAAGGCATGGAGGGACTTCAAGAAGGCCACTGGGTGTTGATGGATTACGGAGATGTGGTCATCCATGTTTTCTATGAACCGGTTAGAACGTTTTATGACCTGGAAGGACTCTGGTCAGACGCCCCACGGATCAATGCCCAGCAGGCATGACCCGGTATAAACAAGGCCGCTTTCCGATCGACGTGTAAAGCCCGGGACGTTCGGCCACTCATGGATATATGAAGGTACGTGGAAAGATGAAAGACCCAACACTGGGACAAATAGTAGGACAAGAAACCATCCAACATAAGTCGGCTCAAAAACCAAAAGAGATCATGTCACTGCCGGGCAAGGAGGCAATGGAAAGAATCCTTGATTCATTCACGCCGGCTCATTTAGTCCAGTCCCTTGCACCGGAGGATTTGTATTGGCTTGTCCAAGACATCGGCCCTGAAGACGCCCTGCCGATCCTGGCACGGGCCACCAGTGAACAATGGCAGTACGTTCTGGACCTTGAATTATGGCGCAAAGACCGGCTGGACTTTCATGCCCTGCACTATTGGCTCCCCTTGTTGCTGAAAGCGGATCCGCAACGCTTGGTGGCCTGGGGGATTGAGCAAAACGCCACGCTGATTTCGTTTCATCTGTTCGACACCATCGAGGTGAAAGTCAGAGAAGAAAACGATTCCGCATCAGAGTTCGATGAAGCCTATTTTTCATTTGACGGGACGTTTTATATCCGGGTACGGGAGGCACGCTATTATGAGCCGATTTACGAGTTCCTCCGACGACTGGCCGAATACGACCTGAAGGAATTGCACCGGTTCTTGATCGAACTGTCCGGTTTTCTTCCATGGGAGTCGGAGGAGGAGCTGTATCGCCTTAGAAATGTCCGTTTGGCGGAAAGGGGCTTTTTGCCTCACGAAGAAGCCATCGCCATCTACCAATACCTGGATGCGGACACCCTTTTGCAGCAAACGCCTGCGAACCTTCCCTCCTTTCGGGAGCCTGAACCTCACAATCAACTACCCGTCTCAACGTGGCTGTCCGTGGATGATCAGGACCGTTTTCACCGAAGCATTATGGCCCTAAACGACCCAGCCGAGGTGGAACGTATCCAACGCGATTTTGCGGTCATGTGTAACCAAATCATAGCCGCTGACGGCATGCAGGCCAAGACCAGAGAGGCCCTCTTGGACGTGGTGAAAAAGGCGTGCGGCTATCTGGATCTGGGACTCGAAAAGATAGCCGGCCCCGATACGGATATGATTGTTTCCTCTGTCAAGCGGTTCCCGCTCGACCGGATTTTTCGGGTCGGATACGGCCTTGGGCTGCAATTAAAGTGGGAGGCGCAACGCTGGGTGCAAACGGCCTGGTTTATTGCCCAAGGCCTGGACACGAGTTTTTGGGACTCTCCGTGGACAGGCATGTTGGACGGACTCCTGACGGGACAGCCCTTATACTATACCGAATTCACGGAAGGCGGCGAGCCCTATCGCGAATTTAGGACGTTGGCGGAGGTGGACCGGTATCAACGCGACCTGGATACACTCATTTCCCTGGACCAACTCCTATCTCGTATAATGACCGGCCACAGTCTTGAATCAATTGAGGATACTCACCACGGCCTCACCTACAAGAATCTCCTGCTCACCACGTGGGCCCGTCACCAGTTCCTCCTGGAGGACGATCCTGGCCCGTTAACGGATAAACAATTAACAGACGTTTTCCATCAGCTGCGGGCGTCAAAACGCCCCCCGTTTCGACTTGACGCCGCTATGCGAAAGGCGTTTATAGACTGGGCGGAAAAACATGGCGCCCCGGACGGGGGACTGGAAGCCTTCTTAAAAGATTCGCTTCACCATCTGTTGGACGAACTGGAAACAGAATATGCCTATGTGTCCGTGAATGATCTGGATCCCCGATATGTCAGACATTTCCTGGTATATCTATAATGGGGTGAACGATTGGATGACCGGTTAACGGGCTGGGCGCTGGTATTCCCACCTTGACGGAGGACCGATGAACAACTCAGAACGACAGTACCTGATAGACGCAATGATGATCCAGGATTCCTGGAGGCTGTTTAAGATTTTGGCTGAATTCGTTGACGGCTTCGAAACCTTGTCGAACATGTATCCGTGTATTTCCATTTTTGGATCCGCTCGGGTTGAACAAGGAGACGATACCTATGAAAATGCCGTCTACATCGCAAAGAAGCTTGCCGAAGCCGGGTTTAACATTGTCACCGGAGGAGGCCCGGGAATCATGGAAGCCGCCAATAAAGGGGCGGCAGAGGGAGGGAAGGCATCCATCGGCCTGAATATCAGATTACCGATGGAACAGCACCCGAACCCCTACGCAAACGTTGAGCTGAATTTTAAGTACTTCTTCGTCCGAAAGGTTATGTTCCTCAAATATGCACAAGCCTATATAGCGATGCCGGGCGGATTCGGCACGCTGGACGAAGTCTTCGAAGCCCTTACACTCATACAAACCAACCGGATAAAAAGTTTTCCCGTGATTCTTGTCGGGTCTGATTACTGGGGTCCGCTTTGGAAGTGGTTGGAGGAGGGTCTGGTCAAACGGGGGGCCATCTCCCCTGGGGACATGGACCTTATGACCCTCGTGGACGATCCCGACGAAGTGGTGAAGGTGGTCAAACAGCGGACCATCGTCTAGGCGCCTGTCTAAAAACTTGCCGGAAACCGACCGCACAAACACAACAGGCTAATCGCAGGGCGATTAGCCTGAAACAGGAGGAAAGCGGATGAAGAATATTCTCCAAATCGCTATTGACGGAACATTTAGGCAACATTGATGCCAACATCACGCAGCAGGAACGCACAGAATATCCACCCCGGCCGAACACAAACTCAACCAATTGTTTTGTTTATACAAAAAACTTTACGAGATTCCATCAAGGCCTCGAAAGTCTGCAAAAAAGACCGATCCAGGCGGCGGGAAATTACGCCCGGCGTGTACAAAAATTGATACAGGAGCGACCTCAAAAGAAGACAAGTCACCGATAACACGGCCGTTTATCCCAGTTGCCAACTTTTTATACACTTTTGCCCCCACTAACGACTATCCTGTTGATTTCACATTACATGTTGAGGGTGCCAACTTTTTATACGACACGCCGGAGCAAGTCAATCGCAGAAAGGCCTGCTGGGTCAAAAGACGCGTTTTCTCGTCACCCAAGCCCCAAGCGGGCATTCCGTCGGCTCCAAACTATGAATCGAAACTATGAATTGGACGTTAACAGATTGTGTTTCTTAAGTCGGTACTGGAGATTGGCCCGGGGGATGCCGAGCAGGTTCGCCGCCTGGGACTGGACGTTATTCGACAACCCCAAGGCCTTTTCGATCAACCGCTTTTCAATGGCATCCAGGGTTTCAGGCAGATTCGATAATTTTTGCCAATCGATGGGCACTTCCAAGTCCGAGAAACCGATGAGGTCTTTGGGCAGGTCTTTCATTTCTATATAATCCCCTTTGCTCAGCAGTACGGCCCGCTCAATGGCGTGTTCAAACTCCCGAACGTTTCCCGGCCATCGGTGGTTACACAAAAATTCCATCGCCTCGGGGGAAATACCCAGTTTCCGCTTACCTGTCTCTTTGGCATATTGCTCCACGAAATGGGCCGCCAGTACAGGAATGTCTTCGGGACGCTTTCTCAAGGGAGGCAGGCCTATATTCACCACATTGAGACGAAAAAAGAGGTCTTCCCGAAACCGGCCCTTTTCCACCTCCGTCTTTAAATCCTTGTTGGTCGCCGCCAAAAGACGCACATTGACGTGAATGGTTCTCGTGCCGCCGACACGTTCGAAGCTCATCTCTTCAATGACCCGCAATAATTTCACTTGAATCTGTGGAGATATCTCCCCCACTTCATCCAGAAACAGGGTCCCCCCATCCGCTACCTCAAACCGGCCTTTTTTCATGGCCCCGGCACCGGTAAATGCACCTTTCTCATGGCCGAAAAGCTCGCTCTCCAGCAACGTTTCGGTCAAGGCGGCACAACTGACGGTTACGAAAGGCTTATTCCGTCGAGGACTGTTGAAATGAAGGGCTTTGGCCGTCAATTCCTTGCCGGTACCACTTTCCCCGGTAATCAGGACCGTCGCCTTTGTGTGGGCAATCCGGCGAATCATGTCGAAAACGACCTGCATGGACTTGCTCTTGCCGATGATATTGTCGAAACCGTACCGGCTCTCCAGGGCATTCACCAGTTGCTGATTTTCTTTCAATAACTGATAACTGCGAACCGCCTTTGCAGCCAGCTGATTGAGGGTTTCGTTCTGAAACGGTTTCAGGATAAAATTGAACGCCCCCAGTTGCATCGCTTCCACTGCCTTTTCCACGGTGCCGTAGGCGGTCATCATGATCACCGGCAAGTCAGAATACTCGGCCTTGATCCGACGCAACAGTTCAATACCGTCCATGGGAGACATTTTCATGTCGGTAATGACCAGATCCAAATCCGCGGATTTGACGATCTCCAAGGCCTGTTCGGCGTCATCGGCGGTCATCGTTTCATACCCCTGTTCCGCCAGGAATGCCCCCAGGACGACGAGATAGTTCTTTTCATCATCCACGATGAGAACGGTTTTCATCTAAAGTCCTTTCCTTACCGTTGATGGGAAAGCTGATGGTAACTTGGGCGCCCCCCGTATCGGCGTTTGTGAGTTCCACCGTCCCCCCCAGCCCTTCGATGATCTTTTTTACAATCGGCAACCCCAGTCCGCTTCCTTTGTCTTTGGTGGTGAAAAAAGGATCCCAGATTTTCGCCAGCATCTCCTCCGATATGCCCGGACCTTCATCGCGAAAAACAGCCTTCAGGATGTTGCCGGATGTCGAAATCTCTACGTCGATGCCGCCCCCTTGGGGCATGGCCTGCATAGCATTAATCAACACATTCAGAAAGGCCTGATACAAAAGCCCTGGATCCGCCTGGACGACCGGGATGTCAGGGGCAATGTGTCGGTCCACTCGGTACCCCTTTTTCCTGATTTCAGGCGCCAGAAATTTCAGATTCTTTTCCAGGATTTCTTCCACCTTACAGGACATCAGATTGGGGGTCGGGGGACGGGCGAAATTGAGAAAATCGGTGACGATACCGTTGAGGCGGTTCGCCTCCTCGACAATCACATCCGCCAGCCTGTCTTGGGGATCCGTGCGCTTGAGCTTTCCCTTCAGCAACTCGGCCGTACTACTGATAATTCCCAAGGGATTGCGTATCTCATGGGAAACCGCCGCGACCATTTCCCCCAAACTCGCCAGGCGTTCCGCCTGGTTGAGTTTTTCTCTCAACATAAGTCGCTCACCGGCACGTTTTTGGATAATCCGTTCCCCCCGCCTCACGATGTAGAGGAGAATGAGAAAGAGGATTCCCATTACCCCTGCCGAGGTGAGCATAATCCGCTGTTTGAAACGGGCAATGGTCTTGTAGTCCGGGGACAAATCCTGGACGATTTCAAACACGCCCAGGATGGGCCCCTCCAAGCTGGACAAAGGCTTTTCCGCTCTCAAAGGAACATAGGTACGCAGCTCACTTTCCTTGGGTACCCCGAAGATCAGGGAGCCATACCCTTCACGCCGTATCAAACGGGATGTCGATTTACCTTGCAATGCCTGTTGGTAGTCGATCCCGCCCCTGCCCTCTTCGCCCAGAAGTGACTTATCAAAACTGTAGAAGATAACGTTTTCCTTCCGGTCATATATGTTCACCATTTCAACGCTAAAGCTGTGGAGGGTACTTCTGACGACTTTGTCTAATCGTTCGAACAAACGCTCATTGCGTAACTGAATGACTTGGCCGAATTGAATTGCCGCCGGCACGATGAACTGGAGAAAAACCTGGTGATTGAGATTCTCAGCCATTAACAATGCATAGTCTTCACTCTTTTGTATCAGAACCTTTTCCGCCCGGTGGGCAATCACGATAGACAGGACCAGGGCCCCCACCAGAATGAAGACAAGGCTGGAGAACGTAAAGAATTTAACCAGCTTAAACGGTTTGGTACGTTCCAGGTCCGGTGAGTTCATTCAATCCAAGGGCAATTCAGCTCGAGCGGAGATAAAGCATCTACTGTTTGATTACCTTCAGTTTATTGGGGTATGGGCGCACCGGAAAGGAGAGTCTTCAAATCTTGATCCGAAAAATGTAGCCCCATACCGACAAAGACCGATTCATCGCCATCCTCGCTTACAAAATCGTCGACGCCACCCGTAATGTAAAGATAGTGAAACGGGGTATAATCGGCCTTAAACTTTAAGTGGGGATTATCATCCGGGTCAAAATCAAACGCCTCGAGGGAGAGAACCAAACGATCGTCAAAGAAGTAATAATCCGCACCGACACCCCCGGTCGACTCAAAAAGCCCACCGCGCAATCCCAAATCATAGTATCGCTTGGCGATCTGAGCCGAAAACTTGAGTTCGTCTTTTTCTACTTCTTCAATCACTTTCGTGGTCGTCGTCCCACTCTCTGTGGTAGTTATAACCGTTTCTTCCTTTTTGCCCGCCGGGTCATCCACCACCTGGAGCAGGTAATATTTGTCCTCCTTGGGCTGAATACGCAAAGACAGATAAGACTTCATATCCTCACTATCGAACAAGTATTCTCCCCGGTAATCGAGATAGGTTTGAAAACGCTGCTCCTTTTCCAGAAAATCATTCACATTGGTCAGGGTCTGGTTCACGTTGTCGACCGTCTCTTCATCATTGACCAGCCGACCGATAGTCCCTTCCCCCCGGTTGATCTTTTCACTAATCTGTTTGAGAGCCACTAAGGTTTGGTTCATACTCTCCACGGTTTCTTCGTCGTTGATCAGTCGACCGATGGTGCCCTCGCCGCGGTTGATCTTGTCGGTAATCTGATTGAAAGCCAAGACGGTCTCTCGCAGCTGCTGTGACGCCTCCCGGAAATTAGTGACAATATCTGCCAGCGCATCTTTGTTGCTGCTGCTGATATCTCTCAAATCGCCGGAAAAAACGCTGAAATTATCAAGGGTTCGGTCAATGTTTTCCCGGTTTTTCTGCACCGTTTTATTCAAGGTTACCGTCAACTCTCGAAGATTGTCAACAATCACCTGTAAGGAAGTCCGACCCGCCTCTCCCCCCAAGACATTGGAAAGAGAACCGGTAAGTTTCTGGACATCCTCCCCGATAGCGCTGAGCTGTTGAAATAAGGTGTCAATACTGGTGGGAGACACCGTTCGCCGGATGCGTTGTCCCGATTTTAAAGGAGGCGCCTTTTCGGATCCCAGTATGAGTTCCACGTACTTGTCGCCCAACACCCCCTTCGTTCGCACAGCCGCCTGGGTATCCGTGGTTACAGTGACATCGGGATTGAGCCGAAGCACTACCTTGGCTTTTCCGTTTTCAAGACTGATCTCGGCAACTTCGCCCACATCTACACCTGCAATCTCCACCGACACCCCTTCCACCAGACCTTCGGCGGAATCAAAATAGCCATACACGGTGTACCCTTGATCGGGCCCGTATTTGAGCTTGCCCACTTTCATAGACATGTAGGCAAGGATAAGAATGCCGATCACCACAAAAAAGCCGACTTTTGCTTCAATACTGAATTTGGTCATAAGTTGGTTGTTTCCCTACTACACATCCAGGACAAAATGGTCCATGATCGGGCCTTCCGCCTTGCCTTGTATGAACTGCTGCACCGCCGGGTTCGAGGATCCTTTCACGGTCTCCGGATCCCCCATCTCAATAATCTTTCCTTTGTAGAGCATGGCCACCGTGTGGGCGACTTTAAAGGTAGAGACAATGTCGTGACTGATTATCACGCACGTCGCCCCCGTCTGCTTCTGAGTGTCAACAATGAGACGATCAATGGCATCCGTGGTAATCGGGTCCAAGCCGGTGGTCGGCTCATCGAAGAGGATGATTCGGGGATCCAAGGCAATGGCACG